>CACYEI010000067.1 GCA_902773355.1 uncultured Spirochaetales bacterium | reverse complement strand
CCAGAGATGGGACTTGAACCCATACGGATTTGCATCCTGGGGATTTTAAGTCCCCTGTGTCTACCATTCCACCACTCTGGCACTGACAAATATTCTATTAAAAATAGTAAATATAGTCTAGTTGGTATATTTATTTTTCTTCTTGATCTGAAGATATGGCTTTATTTGTTGTAGAATCAATTATACTGACATTTTTTTTAGGAAATATTTTCCTAAAAAAAGATTTTGCTCCATTACCAACTTCTTCTGCTACCTGTTCAGCTTCATTTAAAGCAGTTTGCCATGCTGGACCAAAACCTGGACTACTGATTATAAGTTTATCTATAGCTGCCTGATAAACAGACAAGCGTTGAATTTCTGCTCTTCCAGGTTTCTGAACTAGAGCAGCATTAGTTATTCTCAAATTTTCATTCTGCCTTTTTAATTCTTCATTTTCAGATTTCAGTTTTTCTATTCCTGAAGCTTCAATTTCCATTTTTTCCAGCAGTGAATTTTTCAGTGCTTTAATTTCTTCTTGATGATTTTTTTCTTTCTTTTTTCTTGATGTTAACTGCCAAAAATATACAACTAAAGCTATAATTAATCCTATGCCAAGTCCTATAAGTAAATAATGATAATTATGCATTTTAACTCCATAACAAATTTTAATTCTAAATAAAAATAGTTAGATTAATTTAACACCAGCAGGTATTGTTATACAATAGATTATTAAATTTCAATATTCTTATTTCAATTCTCTCATTCGCCGGGAATACTGGAAATAACCTTTCCTAAATTCCATGTATGGACTGCTTTTTCTGCACTTTGTAGCCGTTCTTTTGGATTATTATATGAAAAATCTGCGGTATGACAGCCACAATCCATACATGTTACGTAAAAGCACCAATCTTTTTCTTCTTCTAATAATGGGGCTCCTCCGCACAGCGGACAGTCCAAAATATTCAGTGAACTTAAATCATTATTCATTTATTTCATCTTTCTTTATTTCTTCTACTGTATTTGTTTGTTCAGCCTTATTATTGAGATTATTATTTGTCACTTCATTTGTGGTTTCAGGTATTTGTTTTGGCTCACTTTCTAAATATTTAATGACTGTACCTGTATATTCCCTGGTAATCTGATTAAAAAAACCAAAATAGTATTTTGTATGCACATCTTCTGCTATATCAATTACAGCATCTGCCTCTGGATAAAGTGACTTAGCTTCCGCTAAAAGATCTGAATATCCTTTCCCACCATAAGAGACAAGCCATAGAATATTGTTAATGGTAGATTTCATGGAAACTGTTCCTAGTACTTCATAATCTTTCTTAACTAGATTAGTATGAATTCCGTAATCTTTATAACCAAATTTAGAAGTTAAACAGCTTGATAATATTAGTGTTAAAACAAGTGTTAGAATAATAATTAATTTTTTTTTCATTTTTCCTCCAAGATGTATCTCCGTTTATATTCTAAAAATTTTTCAATTTCTTTTCTACATTTATATATATTTGCTTTTAAAGTTTATTGAAAAACTGGATTTATAATTTTAAAATATGTGTAATATAATTTATATAGTAATCAAAAGTTTTTTATGTAATAAAGAGGAAAAAATGAAATTTAAAATATTGTTTTTGATATTATCATGTGTTTTTATTTTGTTTTCATGTTCAAGTTTAAATGAAAATTTAATTTCAAATGAAGAAGATTCAAATATGAATTTAAATATAGATTCAAACACTGAAATAAATGCTGAAGCTGTATCTGAACAGAATTCAGCGGATCCTATTTATCAGTTGTTAATGGACAATTCTTTTGAAGTTGTGGTAGATAAACTTGAATCTGAAAAGATCCAATATGAAAAGCCACTTCCTTTTCAAAGAATAGATTATAAAATCAGAAATGACAAATACATACCTATAGGAACAGCTTTTTTATTAGAAGATGGATATTTTTACACAGCTGAGCATGTATTGAATTTATCATATAGAACCATGTTTGAAAATATGTATATTAGAGATAAGAATGGAAGTGTTTATCCTATAGATAAGATTTACTCATTTTCAACTCATGCAGACTATGTATGTTTCTCTGTTAAAGATTATGACGTAACTGGAAAAGGGTTGAAAATTGCTGATTCAATAGATTTGAACAGTCATGTTTTATCTGTAGGAAATGCTTTAGGAGATGGAATTATAATAAGAGATGGTGTCTATACAAGTAGCACACCAGAAAATTATGAAGGTGCTTGGTCATGGCTTAGGTTTTCTGCAGCGGCAAATCCTGGTAATTCAGGCGGGCCTTTAGTAAAAGCTGATGGTTCCGTTATAGGAATCATTCTCATGGTAAACGATACTCAGAATCTTAATTATGCCGTGCCTATAACAGAAGTGTTAAAAGGTGTCAGAGAACAAAGAGGTGAAGTAGATGAAAGATTGTTCTCTTATTTAATGCCAAATATAATTAATGAAAAAATCTATAAAGAAATCAGACAGACATTTACACTTCCACTAGGTTTAAATGAACTTAGACAGCAGGTGTCAGAGCTATATGATAATGCTTCCAAAGAATGTGTAGAAGAGATAAGGGAACAGTTTGAACCAACCAAAGAGAAAAGTTTTGATACTACCAGAGGAAGTGCAGAAACTTTATTTTATGAAAATGATTCTGCTACACCTATGGTTATGTACAGAACTTCTGCTGGGTTATGGGAAGTAGGATATCTAAGTGATATGTCCACGTCTAATTTAAAAAATAACGGTTATTTAAAAGAAATAAGTGAATTTAATTCTACTTTTTATCTGTTAAAAAAACCAGATGATGTAAAACTTCAGGAGCTTATAGATAATCCTGAGCTTGCGGTAAAATATATTTTGGAAGGTACCACTTTTTATAGAACTGTTGCTGGAGAAAAAATAGAAATTACCTCTTTTGGAGAACCTGCATACACGGATAAGTATGTTGACTATTTTGGAAGAACCTGGATAGTAAGTTACTTTACTTTTGATTTTTCAGATCAAATGGTTGTGACTTTTGCTCTTCCTATTCCTGGTGGAGCACTGGTTATTTCACAAATAGCTACTTATGGTGAGGCATTAAACTGTATTTCTTTGGATATGGAGTTCTTAGCTGACTGTACTTTGATTTCATATAAGGCTAAATTAAAGGATTGGAAAGAATATCTGGCATTAACTGGAGATATGGTTAGAACTTCAGATTTTGAGTCATCCATTTCTATAGAAACAAAAAATAAAGGCATAAAGGTTTCAGCTTCAGATAAACTTTTATTAGACCTTCCGTCTGATGTTATTGAGATTAATGATGAAAGTGAAATTACCATTTCTTTTTCCTATAGAAAATCTGATGATGGGAATTTAAGTTTGGATGTTTCTTCCATTTCTTTACAAACGCCTGCTAAAACAGAACAGCAAAGAAGTCTGTACTGGGGATTAATAAAGAAACCTAATGATGATGCTTTAGATACAACACAGGATGTATGGTTTACTTTAGTGAACAAGATTTCTCCGTTTAATGGTGAACCTTATGATGAAGGAAAGGACACAACAGTAAGTTCTGTATTTATCCCTAAGGGGTTTAATGCTGAAAATACACCATATGTATATTTCCTGTCTTTTACGGCTTCATGTGGAAATGATAAAAATTTAGTTAAGTTAATTGAAAAAAAGATAGAATCATGTTTGAAAGTATTTTAATAAAAAAATTGAAAACACTAATAATAAGGGAGGATTATGTCTGATTTTTTTGGTAAAAACGTACCAAAGTTAGGATTTGGTCTAATGCGCCTTCCTAAACTTGAAAATGATGCCACAGATATAGAACAGGTAAAAAAGATGGTAGATTTGTTTCTTGAGGCAGGTTTTACCTATTTTGACACTGCTTTTGTATATGAAGGTTCAGAATCAGCTATAAAAAAAGCATTAGTTGATAGATATCCTAGGAATTCCTATACATTAGCCACTAAAATTAATGTTTTCATGAATGCTTCAACTGCTGAAGAAGCAAAAGAGCAGTTTAATATCAGTTTAGAAAGGACAGGTGCAGAATATTTTGATTATTATTTACTTCATGCCTTTATGGAAAATAATTATAAAAAATATGATGAATATAAACTTTGGGATTTTGTAAAAGAAAAAAAAGAAAAAGGTTTGGTAAAATATTTTGGTTTTTCATATCATGCTGGTCCTGTCTTGTTGGATAAGATATTAACAGAACACCCTGAAGTAGATTTTATTCAGCTTCAGATTAATTATGCTGACTGGGAAAACCCTGAAGTTTCTTCTAGAGCTAATTATGAAGTGGCAAGAAAACACGGAAAGTCTATAACTGTTATGGAGCCAATAAAAGGAGGTTCATTAGCTAATCCACCAGAAGAAATAAAAAGGATTTTTAAAGATTATAATCCAAATATGTCTTATGCTTCATGGGCTATTAGGTTTGTAGCTTCTCTAGATGGTATAATTACAGTTCTGTCAGGTATGTCTGATATTAATCAGATGAAAGACAATATTTCATACATGAAAAATTTTATTCCTCTTAATGATAAAGAACAGCAGATAATACAGAAGGCCCAAAATATTTTGGGACATTCAGCCGTAATTCCGTGTACATCTTGTCATTATTGTACTGAGGGTTGTCCTAAAAATATTCATATACCAGATATTTTTTCAGCTATGAATAAACAGCTTGGCAGTGGACAGATTGATAACGCAAAATTATTATATGATAAAGTTACTTCAGATGGTAATAGAGCTTCTGACTGTATAAAATGCCGTCAATGTGAAAAGGCTTGTCCACAGCATTTACCTATTACAGATTATCTAGAGCAGGCAGCTAAAATGCTTGACCCTAAATAAAATGTTTCATATTATCTAAGGTTAAGATTTTATTGATAAGATTTACAGTAAAGTCAAGAAGGAGGATTAGATGATTAGTTTATGGCTAAGTATCCTTCTTTGTCTTGTTGGAATAATAATTGGCATACTTGCACGTTATTTTTATGGAAAGGTTAAGCTGACTTCTATTGAACAGGAAGCCATTAGAGTTAAAGAAGATGCTATCAGGGAAGCTGAAGCTAAAAAAAATGCTATATTGATAGAGGGGAGAGATCAACTCTATAAAGAGCAGAAACAAAATGAGAAAGAGGAAAAAGAGAGGCTTTCTGAATTACAGAGGTATGAAAGAAGGCTTCAGCAGAAAGAAGAAAACCAAGATAAAATTAGAGAGACTTTAGACTCTTTAAAGAATAAATTACAAGATAAAGAAGCTAAATTAGTTACTAGAGAAGAAGATTTGTCTCATGTAGAGGAAAAGTGGGAACAGGAACTTCAAAAGGTGGCACAGATGACATCTGATGAAGCCAAAAATGTTCTTATTGAAAGAATGGTTAATGAGGCCAAAAAGGATTCTTTAGCTTTAATTAACAAGATAGAAAAAGAAGCTCAGGTTAAAGCAGATAAAACTGCTAGAGATATTATTGTTACAACAATTCAGAGAATTGCCACAGAGGTGTCTTCAGAATTAACAGTAAGTTCCGTAGATTTGCCCAGTGATGAAATGAAAGGTAGAATTATAGGAAGAGAAGGCAGGAATATAAGGGCTTTGGAAACTTTGACAGGTGCAGATATTATTATAGATGACACTCCTGAAGCAGTGGTTATATCATGTTTTGATCCTATAAGAAAGGAAGTGGCAAGAGTTTCTTTGGAAAGATTGATTCAAGATGGCAGAATCCATCCTGCTAGAATAGAAGAAGTAGTAAACAAGGTTTCTAATGAAATAAATAAAGTGGCTTTTGAAGAAGGTGAAAGAGTTGTGTTTGATTTAGGCTTTAATAACATGACTCAGGAAACAATAAGAGCACTTGGCAGACTTCATTATAGGACAAGTTATGGTCAGAATGTGCTAAGTCATTCCAGAGAAGTAGCTATAATAGCTGGAATGATAGCTTCAGAAGTGGGTGCAGATGTGCAGATTGCCAGACGTGGTGGACTCTTACATGATATAGGTAAAGGTATAGTCAGTGATACTGAAGCAAACCATGCAGAACTTGGAGCAGAACTGGCTAGAAAACTAGGTGAAGATGCCAGAGTTGTGAACGCAATACATTCTCATCATGGAGATGTTGAACCAAACTGTATAGAAAGTGTTATTGTTCAGGTAGCTGACGCTATAAGTGCTTCTAGACCAGGAGCTAGAAGGGAGTCTTTGGATACATATATTAAGCGTTTGGAAAACCTAGAAGAAATAGCCATGTCTTTTGAAGGTGTGGAAAAAGCTTTTGCAGTACAGGCCGGAAGAGAGTTAAGAATTTTGGTTAATTCGGAAAAAGTTACTGATGAGGTAGTTAGAGATATTGCTAAGGGTATAGCAGGAAGAATAGAAACAGAGCTAAGATATCCTGGAAGAATTAGAGTTGTTATTATAAGGGAAACTAGAGCAATAGAATATGCCAAATGATGCAAATGATGACAATAAAAGTATTAGAGTTCTACTTTTAGGTGATGTATACGGAGATGGTGGGCTTAAGGCATTATTCCTTAAATTAAACAAGATTAAGAATGATGAGAGAATTGATTATATAATTGCAAATGGAGAAAATGCAAATAATGGGTTTGGAATATCAGTTTCAAATATGAATTATCTGTTTTCTTTAGGGATAGATGTTATTACCTCAGGTAATCATATATGGAATTGGACAGAAATTTTTGATTCATTAGATTCAGAAGATAGAATTTTAAGACCTGCAAATTATGGTGATGAGCCTAATGGTCATGGGTTTGTATTCTATAAAGAAATTGGAGTAATAAATTTACAGGGACGTGTGAATCTTTCATATGTTGAAAATCCGTTTAAATGGGCTGAAAGATGTGTTGGGCAGTTAAGTGATAAAACCAAACTTATATTTGTAGATTTTCATGCAGAAAGCACTGAAGAAAAAGAAGCTTTAGGTTTTTTTTTGGATGGTAAGGTTACAGCCGTAGTAGGTACGCATACTCACGTGCAGACAGCTGATGAAAAAATTTTGCCAAATGGAACTGCATATATAACGGATTTAGGATTATGTGGTCCTTCTTCCAGTATTATTGGTTGTGATACTGATATGGCTATTATGCGTCAGAAAACACAAATGCCAATAAAACCTGTTCCCTCTACTAATGATTCAGAATTAGACGGAGTAATTATTGAAGCTGATACACTTTCAGGTAAAGCCTTAAGCATAAAACGTTTACGTTATTTTTAGTTACATTTACATTAAAAAGCTAAAAACACAGATGAATAAAAAGACTGTAGCAATAATTGAGTTTATAAAAAATATATATCCTGACTATTCAAAAGATAAAATACTATCTCTGATACTTTGTAAAAATGTATATATTAATGGTGAATTGTTTACTGATCCTAAGGCTAAGATAAATGTTGATTCAGAGCTTAAATTCAAATTTGATAAATTTGTTTCCAGAGGGGGGTATAAACTAGAAAAAGCCTTAAAATATTTTAATATAGATGTTAAAGATAAGGTTATTCTAGATGCAGGTAGCAGTACTGGAGGTTTTACTGACTGTCTACTTCAAAATGGAGCAAAGTTGGTTCATAGTGTAGATGTTGGATATAATCAAATAGATTACAGTTTAAGAATTGACCATAGAGTTATATTGCATGAAAAGACTAATATCATGGCTTTGGATAAACTTAATCCTGTTCCAGATTTTGCAGTATCAGATTTATCATTTAGATCTATAAGAAAAGCAGGTAGACACATTTTGGATTTAACTTCTGGGCATTTAGCTGTTTCATTAATAAAACCACAGTTTGAAATTCCACATGAAGTTCCGTACTTGGAATATAATTTTAATGGGGTGATAAAATCAGAAGAACTTTTGTATAAAACTATGGAAAGTGTATATGATATTTTAGCAGAAGATAATGTGGCAGTGCTAGGCATTACGTCTTCTCCTATTAAAGGTCTTAAAGGGAATAAGGAATATTTGGTTTTGCTTTCTTATAAAAATTCAGTAGCATGTTCTCTTTCAAAGGAACAGTATATGTCTTTATTGTATGAAACGTAATTAGTTGAAGCATAATGCTTTTTTTGAGAAAATATATCATGGAAATATATTATGGAAATATATTTTGTATGACAAAATGTATTTAGCGGATGTTTTTAGAGAATTGGATATATATAGAATCTAAGGAATTAAAAAAAAATAAAAATGTAATGGAATTATAAAGAGAATATTAATTATGAAAACAGTGGTAATAATTGGAAGACCAAATGTAGGTAAAAGTACCCTATTTAACAGACTTATAGGTAAAAGAAGAGCCATAACAGATCAGACTGCTGGTGTAACTAGAGATTTAATACACGGACAGTGGATAATTAATGGTGTTTCTCTAGATTTAGTTGATTCAGGTGGAGTAAAGATAGATTTTCAAGAACTTGATAAAATAGTAGCTGAAAAAAGTCTTTCACTTTTAGAAAGTTCTGATTTGATAATTTTTCTTATGGATTGCACGGATGTAAACTCAGAAGATTTATTTCTGATTGAAAAGATTAGAGCATATATAGACAAAACATTGCTTGTAGTAAACAAGATAGATGATACAGACAAACAGAACCTGGTTTGGAATTATTATCAATACGGATTTCAGCGTGTGCTTGGTGTAAGTTCTGCTCATGGATTAGGAATAGGAGAATTAGAAGAAACAGTATATTCCATATTAAATTTAGATGATGAATTAAATTTAGATACCAATTCTCTTGAAGATACAAATATAGATGGTTTAGGTAGAAAAAATGAAAACAATGAAGAAAAAGTTATTAACTTGGCTGTACTTGGAAAACCAAATACAGGAAAAAGTACACTGGTAAATCTGCTTTCATCAGAAGAAATATCTATAGTTTCTCAGATTCCAGGAACAACAAGAGATGTGGTAAACGGAAGTTTTGTGTATAAAGATTATACTGTTAATATCTATGATACAGCAGGTATAAGACGTAAGTCAAAAGTAGAGGAAGATGTAGAATACTACTCAGTTAACAGAGCTATAAAAGCTATAGATGATGTAGATATTGTGTTGCTAATGATAAGTGTAGAAGAAGGCTTAACTGAACAGGATAAAAAAATAGCTAATCTTGTAGTACGTAGAGGAAAAGGTCTGATATTGGTTTTAAATAAAGAAGATTTACTAAAAAAAATGAAAAATGAAAAAAATGCCATGACTGATAGAGTCAGGTTTTTATTTCCTCATTTGAATTTTGCACCAATTTGTTATGTAAGTTCATTAAAATCTACAGGTATACCTGATTTGGTTAACTGTGTTATAAATGTAAAAAAACAGCTGAATAAAAGAATAAGTACTTCTGTTTTCAATCAAAATTTAACTAAATGGATTACAGAACATGAAATACAGCGTGGATCTGATGGATACTTTAAAATTTTTTATGGAACACAGGTGAGTGCTAATCCTGTAAAATTTTTACTTTTTGTTAACAAAAAAAAGGGTTTTCCAGATACATATATTCTATATTTAAAGAATAAAATCAGAAAAGAGCTGGGCTTTTCTTTAATTCCTATAGAAATAAATCTCAGAGAAAGAGAAAGAAGTAAAAGTAAAAATTTATAAAAAATTGTTGACTTAAAGTTTTATTTTTAGTACTCTCTTTAAGGTTTACCGTAAGGTAAATGAAGAGCCAAACCAGTCATTTTAGGATGATACAGGTGGTTCCAGATAAAATAGTCTTTATATAAAAGTATATAACTATGTCAGTTTTGCCTATTTAATCATGGTGTTAATTGACCTCTGGAGCAAATAAAAACCTTAAAATTTACCTAAACTTAGTTTGTCTCAAAAAATGAAATGGTAAAGGCTTTGTGCCTTTAGAACAGATTCTTTGAATTTGTGACTTAAGGTCACAGGGAGGAAACAGAGATGGCAAAGGAAAAATTTGAAAGAACCAAGCCACATGTTAACGTAGGTACCATAGGCCATGTAGACCATGGTAAAACAACACTTACAGCTGCTATCACCATGTATTGTGCTAAAAAATTTGGTGATAAGCTTATGAATTATGATGAGATTGATAATGCCCCAGAAGAGAAAGAAAGAGGTATTACCATTAATACCAGACACGTAGAGTATCAGTCAGACGCTAGACATTATGCTCACGTTGACTGCCCGGGACACGCAGACTATATTAAAAACATGATTACAGGTGCTGCTCAGATGGATGGAGCCATACTTGTTGTAGCTGCATCTGACGGTGTTATGGCTCAGACTAGAGAACATATACTTTTAGCCAGACAGGTTGGTGTTCCAACAATTATAGTTTTTCTTAATAAGGTTGATCAGGTAGATGATCCTGAATTAGTAGATTTAGTAGAAGAAGAGGTCAGAGAAACATTAACAAATAATGGTTTTGATGGTGCAAACTGTCCAGTTATTAGAGGAAGTGCTTATCTTGCCATGACTGAATCAGATAAACCTGAAAATACTAAATGTATTGAAGAACTCCTTAATGCTATGGATACATATATTCCACTTCCTGTAAGAGCTGTAGATCAGCCTTTCTTAATGCCTATAGAGGATATTTTCTCTATCTCAGGACGTGGTACAGTAGTAACAGGTAGAGTAGAAAGAGGTGTTATTCATGTTAATGATCCAGTACAGATAGTTGGTATTAAGGAAACTAGAGATACAGTAGTTACTGGTGTTGAAATGTTTAATAAACTTCTTGATGAAGGTCAGGCTGGTGATAATATAGGAGCACTATTAAGAGGTGTAGATAAGAAAGAGGTTGTTAGAGGTCAGGTTTTAGCTAAACCAAAAACAATAACTCCTCATACCAAATTTGTTGGACAGGTTTATGTCTTAACTAAAGAGGAAGGTGGAAGACATAGTGCATTTGTAGGCGGTTACAGACCTCAGTTCTATTTCAGAACCACTGATATAACAGGTACTGTTTCTTTACCAGAAGGTGTATCCATGGTTATGCCTGGTGACCATACAAGTATTAATGTAGAACTTATTCACCCTATTGCTATGGATAAAGGATTAAGGTTTGCTATCCGTGAGGGTGGAAGAACAGTAGCTTCTGGTCAGGTTACTGAAATAATTGAATAATAAATTTGAATGTTTGGCTTGTCTTGTATAGGATGGGCCAAACCAGTTTTTTGGAGGAAAAATGGCTAACGACAGAATTCGCGTTAGACTTAGAGGATTTGATGTAGAACTTGTAGAACAAAGTGCTATGTCAATAGTAGATACAGTTGTTAAGGCAGATGCTAAAGTGTCTGGACCTATACCTCTCCCAACACGTATCAATAAGGTTACAGTTCTCAAGTCACCTTTTGTGAATAAAAAATCACGTGAACAGTTTGAAATGAGAACACATAAAAGATTAATTGATATTTTGAATCCAACAGACAAAGTTATGGAAGCACTTATGAAACTGGAACTTCCTGCTGGTGTTGATGTAGAGATTAAACAGTAAATGAGGTAATAGATGTTAGGGCTTATTGGCAAAAAAATTGGCATGACACAGGTGTTTGATGAAAATGGAAGATTAACACCTGTTACTGTCATTAAGATTGAAAGTAACGTAGTAGTTGCACAGAGAACTGTTGAAAATAATGGCTATTCCGCCACTGTTTTGGGTTCAGGCTCTGTAAAAAGAAAAAATGTAACTAAACCATATGCCGGTCAATTTAAAGATGGTAATGCTCTTAAGACATTAGTTGAATTTAAAGATTATGAGAAAGAAGTTCAGATAGGAGATGTTTTAGGTGCAGATTTATTTAATGATGTAACTTTTGTTGATATAACTGGAACTTCTAAAGGAAAAGGGTTTCAGGGTGCTATGAAACGTTATGGATTTGGCGGTGGAAGAGAAACTCATGGTTCTAAGTTTCATAGAGATTTAGGTGGTACGGCCATGTCATCAACTCCTTCCAGAACTTTTCCTGGAAAAAAGATGGCAGGACACATGGGAAATGAAAGAGTTACTGTTCAAAATTTGAGAATTGTTAAAATAGATGAAAATCTTCAGGTCTTGATGGTTAGAGGAGCTGTTCCTGGTCCGTCCAGTAGTACAGTAGTTATTAGAAAGGCAGTTAAGAAGTAAGGGATATAGAATGCAGGTAAAAATTTTTTCAAAAAATGGTAGTGAAACTTCTTCAACTATAGAACTTAATCCTAATGTTTTTGAAGTGGAGATTTCTGAAGGCTCTGTTTATTATGCTTTAAATAATGAACTCGCTAATAGAAGAGTGGGTACAGCCTGTACTAAGACTCGTGCTGAAGTTAACTATAGTAACAATAAACCTTTTAAACAGAAAGGTACAGGAAATGCTAGACGTGGAGATCCAAAATCTCCTGTTTTGGTAGGTGGTGGAACAATTTTTGGTCCTAGACCACGTGATTATTCATATAAACTTCCTAAAAAAGTTAAAAGAAGTGCTTTTAGATCATTATTATCTTCTGCAGTTAAGGAAAACAGGTTAACTGTACTTGAGGATTTTGATATTGAATCTGGAAAAACTAAAGATATGGCTAATATAGTTGAAAAATTTTCAACTAATAAAGAAAGAACAGTTGTTATTATTTCTGATGATCATACACTTATTCGTAGAAGTTCAGCAAATATACCATATCTGCATGTTTTAGCTTATAATAAGTTATCAGCAAAAGAACTTTTCTATGGAAAGAAGATTCTGGTTCTTGAATCAGCAGTAAATAATCTTAATAAGTTTTATGATGATAATGTAAATGTAGAAGGAGCTGAAGAATGAGATCAGATGAAGTAATTATCAATCCTATAGTTAGTGAGAAATCAAATATAGCTCGTTCATTAGAATCAAAAAAATATACATTTAAAGTTGATCCTAGGGCTAATAAATTTGAGATTATGAATGCTGTTAAGGATTTGTTTAAGGTTACCCCTGTTTCCTGTAATGTTATAAACATGGCAGGAAAGCCTAAATATACCAGAGGTCATGGTGGAAATATTAAAGGCTATACTTCCAGTTGGAAGAAAGCTATGGTTACTCTGAAAAAGGGTGACGTCATACAATCTTTAGAAAGTGTTTAAGTAAGGACGGAATAATATGGCATTAAAAAGTTATAAACCAAATACCCCCGGCCTTAGACAGAAGACCGTTCTGGTTAATACTGAGATTACTACAAACAAATCAGAAAGAAGTTTAACTGTAAATTTACATAGGTCTGCTGGAAGAGATAGTTTTGGACATATCAGTGTCAGACGTAGAGGTGGTGGTCATAAAAGGGCTTATAGAATTATTGACTTTAAACGTAATAAACTGGGAATTCAAGGTGTTGTAAAAACCATAGAATATGACCCAAATCGTAGTGTAAATATAGCTCTAGTTAATTACGTAGATGGTGAAAAGCGTTATATTTTAGCTCCAAAGGGTTTAACTGTTGGTTCTCAGGTCATGAGTGGTCCAAATGCTCCTTTAAAAGTAGGATGTGCTCTTCCTCTTAAAAATATTCCTTTAGGTTTGATAGTTCATAATGTTGAACTTACCTTAGGAAGAGGTGGACAGCTTGTCAGAGCTGCTGGCTTAGGTGCAACAATTGTTGCAAAAGAAGGGGACTATGTAACTTTAAGGTTACCTTCAGGTGAAATGCGTATGGTTTTTGGAAACTGTTATGCAACCATTGGTACACTTGGGAATGAAGACCATATGAATGTGTCATTAGGTAAAGCGGGAGCATCTAGACACTTAGGTAAAAGACCTAAGGTAAGAGGTGTAGTTATGAACCCTGTAGATCATCCGCATGGTGGTGGTGAAGGAAAAACAGCTGCAGGTAGGCATCCAGTAACTCCTTGGGGTAAACCAACAAAGGGTGCTAAAACCAGATCTAAGCGTAAGCCTTCAAATAATTTTATAGTAAAGAAGCGTAAGTAAGGAGTTAGGACGTGGCTAGATCAATAAAAAAGGGACCGTTTATAGAAGAAAGACTCCTGAAGAGGGTAGAGGCTAATAAAGCCAGCGGTCAGAATGATATGATTAAAACATATTCACGTAGTTCTACAATTATTCCAGATATGGTTGGTTTAACAATATCTGTTTATAACGGTAAAACATGGATACCTGTTTATATTACTGAAAACCTGGTTGGGCATAAGCTTGGTGAATTTGCACCTACTAGAATTTTCCGTGGTCATGCAGGATCAGATAAAAAGGCCTAAGGGGGAATGTAATGGCATTATATAAAGCAACAGCTAAATATTTGATGGTTTCTCCAACTAAGGTACGTCCTGTAGCTGATTTGGTTAGAGGAAAAAGATATGAAGATGCTCAGGGAATTTTATTAGCACTTCCTCAAAAAGGTGCAAAACTGATTCTTAAGGTTTTGGAAAGTGCTGGTGCAAATGCAATGAACAGAAATTCTAAACTTGATGAAAGTCAGTTAGTAGTATCTACAATCTATGTAGATGGCGGTCCTATGTCTAAACGTGTTTGGCCTAGATCTCATGGTAAAAGAGATATTCTTTTAAAAAGAACTTCTCATATAACTGTAGAAGTTGCTGAGGTAGTGGAGGAGTAAAATGGGTCAGAAAGTAAATCCTATTGGAATGAGAGTTGGGATAAATAAAACTTGGAAATCTAAATGGTATGTAGATCCTAAAGAATATACACAGACTCTTCATGAAGATTTAAAGTTAAAAAAAGTTCTTCTTTCTAGTCCTGAGATTCAGGGAGCTGAAATTTCAGATGTTGAAATAAGTAGGAAGCCTCAGAGAGTTACAGTTCATATATCTACTGCTAGACCTGGTACTGTAATTGGTCCTAAAGGTGCAAATATTGAAAAACTTTCTTCTGAATTGCAGAAGTACTCTTCTAAAAAGGTTCAGATAAAGATAAGAGGCATAGAGCACGGAGAAAAAGATGCTCAACTTATTGCTCAAAGTATAGCTAGACAGCTTGTAGGTAGAGTAGCATATAAAAGAACCATGAAAAATGCCATTTCTAAAGCCATGGCATCAGGTGTTCAGGGAATTAAAATTAGATTATCAGGAAGACTTGGTGGTGCAGAAATAGCCAGATCTGAGTGGATGAAAGAAGGTAGGATTCCTTTACATACCTTAAGAAGTAATATTGATTATGGTTTTGCAGGTGCAAATACGTCATTTGGTGTTATTGGTGTTAAGGTTTGGGTATTTAATGGTGAAATATTTGATAAAGCTAAGAAAGATGATACAGGTCATGTAGTTAAAGATGTATCTGAGGTGAGGTAAAAATGCTTAGTCCAAAAAGAGTTAGATATAGAAAAAAACAGAGAGGTACCAGAGATGGAGTAGCCCACAGAGGAAACTCTATTTCTTATGGTGAATTTGGTTTGGTTGCCATGGAACCTAGATGGATAACCAACCGTCAGATTGAGGCAGCCAGAGTTGCCATGACTAGACATATTAAGCGTGGAGGTAAGGTTTGGATTAGAATTTATCCAGATATGCCTTATACATCTAAACCTATAGGTACTAGACAAGGAAATGGAAAAGGTGCTCCAAGTGGTTGGGTAGCAGTAGTAAAGAAAGGTGCAGTAATGTTTGAGATGGGAGAAGTAGATGAGGAACTAGCTAGAGAAGCCTTAACTTTAGCAGCATCTAAACTTCCTATCAGGACTAAGTTTGTTGCAAAAAGAGAGGTAGTTGAGCAGTGAAAAATTCATTTAAAAAATTATCTTATAAAGAACTGGTCAACAAAAGAGATGACCTTAGAAAAGATTATTTTCAGATGAGATTTGATAAGGTTATGGGTCATGTTGATAATCCTTTACAGACTAGAAATATTAAAAGACAGATTGCACGGCTAAATACTCTTATTCATGAATATGATTTGGGTATAAGAAAGGCAGAGTGAGGTAGCTAATGGAATCTAATAAAAAAACATTTATTGGTATGGTTACAAGTGATAAAATGGATAAAACCATAGTTGTTACTGTTAATAATAGACAGCTACATCCTTTGTATAAAAAGTATGTAAACAATACTAAGAAACTGAAAGCTCATGATGAAACTAACAGTGCCCATGTTGGAGATACTGTTAAGGTAATGGAATGTAGGCATCTTAGTAAAGATAAGTGCTGGAGATTAGTCCAGATAGTTGAGAGAGCTAAATAAGGGGTAAAGTTATGGTTCAGATGCAAACTTTTCTTAATGTAGCTGATAACTCTGGTGCTAAGGTTGTTCAGTGCATTAAGGTTTTAGGAGGCAGTCACAGATATATTGCCAGTGTTGGTGATGTTATTGTTGTTGCTGTTAAAGAAGCCCTACCTAATGGAGCCATAAAGAAAGGAGATGTTCTTAAGGCTGTAATTGTTAGGACAAAGAAGGAATACCGCAGACCTGACGGTACCTATATCAGGTTTGATGATAACGCTTGTGTCATCATAGATGCCAACAATAACCCACGTGGTAAACGTATTTTTGGACCTGTAGCCAGAGAGCTAAGAGATGGCTATATGAAGATTGTTTCACTTGCGCCGGAAGTGTTGTAGGAGAGATATATGAGACTGAAAAAAGATGATACAGTCAAAATTATTGCAGGCAAAGATAAGGGTGTAACTGGAAAAATTATTAAGGTTGATCCAGAACATAATAGAGTTTATGTTCAGTCTGCAAATATGGTGTCTAAGACTTTAAAGAAGAGAAATCAGCAGGATCAGGGTGGTATAGTCAAAGTAGAGGCTCCAATTGATGCTTCTAATGTAGCTTTTCTTCTTAGAAATGGTCAGACAACAAAAATAGGTTATAGAATAGAGAAAGGACAGAAAGTCCGTTATGCAAAAAAGACAGGAGATAAAATTTAATGAGTGAAGAAAAGTTTATTCCCAGTTTAAAGAAGAAATATTTGGAAGAGGTTTCTCCTGCTCTTTTTAAGGAATTTGGTTATACATCAAAGATGCAGATTCCAGCTCTTGAAAAAATTGTTGTAAGTGCTGGGGTTGGAGATGCTATTCAGGATAAAAAATACCTAGAAGCCACTGTTAAGGAATTGGAACAGATTACAGGTCAGCATGTAGTAAAAACTAAAGCTAGAAAATCTATAGCTGCTTTCAAACTTAGAGAAGGTATGGAAATTGGTGCCATGGTAACTCTAAGAGGTGATAATATGTGGTATTTTCTAGAGAGACTTATCAGTATAGCACTTCCTAGAGTTAAAGACTTTAGAGGTGTTAAATCTAATGCTTTTGATGGGCATGGAAATTATGCATTAGGTATTACAGAGCAGATTATCTTCCCTGAAATAGATTTTGATAAAATTCTGCATGTTAGTGGTCTTAATGTTGCTATAGTAACCACAGCCCGTACTGATAAAGAAGGTTTTTCCTTACTTCAAAAGTTGGGTATGCCGTTCAGTAAGAGTTAAGGAGTGGAGATATGGCAAAGAAATCTATGGTTGTAAAGGCATTAAGAGAGCCTAAGTTCAGTACTAGAATAGTACGTAGATGTAAAATTTGCGGAAGACCAAGAGGATATTTACGTAAATTTGATATGTGTAGACATTGTTTCAGGAAGCTGGCTTCAGATGGACAAATTCCTGGAGTAACAAAATCTAGTTGGTAAGGAGAAGCAAAATGGCATTAAGTGATCCTGTTGCTGATATGCTGACTAAGATTAGAAATGCTAGTCAAGCAAAGCATGATAAAGTTGAAATTTCTAATTCTAAACTTAAACTTCAGATTATCAAATTAATGAAAAATGAAGGTTATATAAAGAATTTTAAAAAAGTAATTAAAGATGGAATACCATACATTAGGGTTTTTCTGAAGTATTCTGATGATAAATCACCTGTCATTCATGGAGTTAAACGTATCTCAACTCCTGGTAGAAGGGTTTATTCAGGCTATAGGGAAATGCCACGTATATTTAATGGTTATGGTATTGTAATAGTATCTACTTCTAATGGAGTTCTTACAGGTAAAATGGCTAAAGAACAGTTAGTAGGTGGTGAACTTATTTGTTCACTTTGGTAAGGAAGGAGAGTAGTTTGTATGTCTAGAATAGGAAAACAGCCTGTAGTACTTCCTGCCAGTGTAAAAGCAGATTTGGATGGTTCTACTTTAAAAGTATCTGGGCCTAAAGGGAAGTTGGAATTAAATATTCTACCAAATATTAATGTTAAGGTTGAAGAAAAAGAAATTTTGGTAACCAGAGCTAATGATGAAAAGAAATCAAGATCTCTTCATGGACTAACCAGACAGCTTATAAACAATATGGTTATAGGTGTATCTGAGGGCTATAAAAAAGTTCTACTTATTGTTGGTGTAGGTTATAAGGCTGAAGCCAAAAACAACATTTTGACCTTGTCTTTAGGTTATGCTAATGACATAGAATATATGCCTTATGAAGGTGTAAAAGTTTCATGTGAATCTGCAACTAAAATAATAGTTGAAGGCATAAGTAAGGAAAGAGTTGGACAGGTTGCAGCAGAAATAAGAAGTTTAAGAAAGCCTGAACCGTATAAGGGAAAAGGTATTAAGTATGAAGATGAGCATATTCGTTCTAAGAGCGGAAAAGCTGGTAGGGCTTAAGGTGGTGTGTTATGAACAGATTAGCTGATAAAAACAGAAAGATTCAGAAAAGAAAACAGCATATTAGAAAATCTATTTCAGGTACATCTGAAAGACCTAGAATGTCAGTGTTCAGGAGTAATCTTCATATGTATGTACAGGTTATTGATGATACTACTGGTAAAACTTTAGTCAGTGCCTCAACAGTGGAAAAAGATCTTAGAAATATTAGAAATGGTGTTGAAGGTGGCGAAAAGTTAGGTCAATTGGCTGGTGAAAGATGTATTCAAAATGGTATTACTTCAGTTGTGTTTGACAGAAATGGTTATTTGTATCATGGAATAGTTAAATCTATTGCGGATGGTGCCAGAAAAGCTGGTGTAGTATTTTAGGGCGGTTTTAGTATGGAAAGAAGAGAAAAAAGAGATAGAGAAAATCAGGGTAAAGAAAGAGAGTTCATAGAAAAACTTATTAAACTCAGTAGAGTTTCTAAAACTGTTAAAGGTGGACGCCGAATGTCTTTCTCTGCGTTGGTTGTAGTAGGTGATCAGAAAGGTAGAGTTGGTTTTGGAATGGGAAAGGCTAATGATGTTTCTGATGCCATAAGAAAGGCTTCAGAGGCTGCTAAGAAAAATCTTTATCTTATTAATGTTAAAGGTTCAAGTATTCCACATGAGGTACTTGGAAAATTTAAAAGTGCTAGCGTTTTATTAAAGCCAGCATCTCCTGGTACTGGAGTTATTGCAGGCGGTGCCGTCAGAGCAGTTTGTGATGCTTGTGGTATACGAGATATTCTCAGTAAATCTTTAGGATCAAAAAATACTATTAATACTGTAAAAGCTACATTTAATGGTCTTTTGACATTATATTCAGCTAATGAGCTTTCTGAGCAGAGAGGAAAATCTCTTGGAGAAATTTGGGGGTAATTATGGCTGATAAAGTTAGAATAGAGTTAGTTAAAGGCTTAGCTGGTTGTATGCCAAGGCAGAGAGCTACAGTGAAGGCTTTAGGGCTTGGAAAAATTAACAGCTATGTCATAAAAGAAGTTACTCCTGCAACCTGTGGAATGATTAGAGCTGTTAACCACATGGTTAAGGTTACGGAGGTGAATAATGGCTGAATTGCATGCACCTGAAGGTGCTAATAAGAAGAAAACCGTAGTTGGTAGAGGGGCTTCTTCTAAAGGCAGAGCTTGTGGCAGAGGTCATGACGGTCAGAACTCTAGATCTGGTGGGGGTGTAAGACCAGGTTTTGAAGGTGGGCAGATGCCTCTTTACAGACGTGTAGCTAGAAGAGGATTTTCTAATTATCCATTTAAAAAGGAATATGAGATTGTTTCTTTAAGTAGTTTAAATGAAGCATTTGAAGAAGATTCAATAATTACAAATCAGGTTTTAAGAGATACAGGTTTAATTAAAGGTACCAATTCTAAAGCTAAAATTCTTTCAGATGACAGCACACCGTTAAGATTTACTTTAGAAGGTATTAAAGTATCTGCTTCTGCAGCAGAAAAAATAAAAGCTGCAGGTGGGGAAATTAAATAGGTATAATAAGGAATAGATAAATGTTAATTTCTGATATGTATAAAATGCAGGATCTGAGAAAAAAAATACTTTTCACTGTTTTAATATTAGTAGTTACAAGAATTGGTACAGTAATTCCAGTTCCTGGTATTAATCCTACTATTTTAAGAGAGTTTTATGCTAATTCATCAAATTCAAATGTTGGACTTGTTGAATATTTGAACTTTTTTTCAGGAGGTGCTTTTTCTCAGTTTTCACTTTTTACATTAGGTGTTATGCCTTATATATCCATGCAGATTATTCTGCAGCTTATGATGCTGATAATACCTAAGTTGAAAAAGTGGTCTGAAGATTCAGATGGAAGGAAAAAAATACAGAAGATAAATAGATATGGAACTATAGTTGTCTGTATAATTCAATCTTTGGTTGTTACTATTTATGCAAAATCTATTCAGCAAAATGGTTTTCCAGTTATTACCATAGATAATTATTTGATCTTTACCATAACAACAATAATTGCAGTAACTACGGGAACCATGACTTTAGTTTGGTTTGGTGAAAAAATAACTCAAAATGGTGTTGGAAACGGCATATCTTTACTTATCTTTGCTGGTATTGTAGCCAGAATACCAGATGGTATTACACAGTTAGTACAGTCTATTTCTTCAGGTTTGTTAAGTGTAGTTGCTCTCATCTCTATTTTGGTTATGTTTGTTGTAGTTGTAGTACTTATAGTTTATGAACAGGAAGGAGAAAGAAGAATTCCTGTTAATTATTCTAAAAGAGTTATAGGCAGGAAAATGTATGGGTCTCAGAGTTCTTATATTCCATTTAAAATAAATCCCAGCGGTGTTATTCCTGTAATATTTGCTTCTGCTATATTGTCATTCCCTTTACAGATAGCAGGCTTATCAAGTGCCAAATGGCTTAATGATTTTGCAAATTGGCTAGATCCACAGCGTGCCCCTTATATAATTATTTACAGCGTTTTGATTATAGCATTTGCATTTTTTTATACTCAGGTTTCACTCAATCCTACGGAAATGGCTAAGCAGATTAAGGATAATGGTGGAGCAATTCCTGGGGTTAGAGCAGAACAAGTTGAAGCTTATTTAAAGAAGGTTTTAAACAGAATAGTTCTGCCTGGTTCTTTATTCTTAGCTTTTATAGCCTTAATTCCTACTTTTATTCAGTTGATTTTTGGCTTACCGCCTGCAGTAGCCATGCTTTTTGGTGGTACTTCCTTAATCATTTTGGTAGGATGTGATTTAGAGCTTATGAGACAGATAGAAAGTATCATGAAAATGCATCATCATCCAGGATTTTTAGGTGTTAAATCCATTAAGAATAAAAGGGTGAAAACCAGAAATTTATAGGAGCTGATTATGAAGGTTAGAGCAAGTGTTAAACCTATGTGTGATAAATGCAAGGTTATTAGAAGAAACGGCGTTGTCCGTATAGTTTGTGAAAATCCTAAACACAAACAGAGACAGAAATAAGTAGGGAGGCCTTTAATGGCAAGAATTGCAGGTGTAGATATACCAAATAAGGCTACAAAAATTGCCTTAACATATATTTACGGAATAGGAAGAACTTCTGCATTAGAGATTTGTGAAAAGTGTAATGTAGATCCAAATGTTCAAGTAAATACACTTAGTGCTGAAACATTAGCAGAGTTAAGAAAAGTCATAGAAAATGATTATGTAGTAGAAGGAAGACTAAGAACTCAGACACAGCTTAATATAAAAAGGCTTATGGATATTGGTTGTTATAGAGGTCTTAGACACAGAAAGGGGCTTCCAGTCCGTGGGCAGAGAACTAAAACTAATGCCAGGACTAGAAAAGGTAAGAAAAAGACTATAGCAGGAAAGAAGAAGGCTTAAGGAAGGTATATATGGCTAACGCAAAACGTAAAGTTAAAGTTAAAAAAACTGTTTTTGAAGGTAACGTATATATTCAGGCTACCTTTAATAATACTATAGTTACAGTTACAGATGTCATGGGAAACGCAGTATCCTGGTCTAGTGCAGGTGGTTTAGGTTTCAGAGGTGCTAAAAAATCTACACCTTATGCAGCTCAGGTTACATGTGAAACAGCCGTTAAGAAGGCTTTGGACTTTGGTTTAAATGAAGTTCATGTTTATGTTAAGGGCCCAGGACAGGGCAGAGAAAGTGCCATTAGGGCTTTAGGAACCTTAGGTCTGAAAGTTAAGTCCATAAGAGATGTAACCCCTATTCCGCATAATGGGTGCAGACCTAGAAAGACTAGAAGAATATAAGGTTAGTGGAGGAATATATATGGCAAGGTATACAGGACCTAAATGTAGATATTGTAGAGCTGAAAGAGCTAAATTGTTTCTTAAGGGAACAAAATGTCTTTCCTCCAAATGTCCTATGAATAATCCATCAGAAAGCGGTCTTCCTGGAAAAGATCCAAAAACCAGAGCAAAAAAACCTACAGATTACGGCTTAATGCTTAGAGCTAAGCAGAAGTTAAAGAGGATTTACTGCATGCTTGAAAAGCAGTTTAAACTTACCTTTAATGAAGCAAACAGAATGTCTGGTAAAACTGGTGATAATTTGATTTCTCTTTTGGAAAGAAGACTTGATAATGTAGTTTTTAGAATGCATTTTGCAAGTAGCAGGCCACAGGCTTCTCAGTTAGTAAGTCACGGACATGTTTTTGTTAATGGGAAAAGAGTTGATATCCCTTCTTACAGAGTAAAGGCAGGAGATGAAATTTCTATTGCCCCTCAGAGCAAAAACATGGTTTTACTTAGAGAAAATTTGTTAGAAGTTGGAAAAAGTGGGGTAATGCCTTGGATTTCAGTAAATGTAGATGAACTTAAGGGTACATTTAATGCAGTTCCCAGCAGAGAAGAAGTTACTGAACTTACAGGTGTTAATGAACAGCTTGTAGTTGAGTTGTATTCAAGATAATAGAGAGGGTAAAAAATGGCAAGAAGAAACCTTTTAAGGGGTTTTAGAATACCTAAATCAACTTCTGTGGAACATTCTGTAATAGACAGGAATCATGATAGATTTGTAGCTTTTCCGTTTGAAAGAGGATTTGGCATAACAGTTGGAAATACTTTACGTAGAGTATTGCTTTCTTCTATTCAGGGGTATGCTATTACTACAGTTTGTTTTCAATGTAATAATTCAACTGGTACACATTTCATTACCAGTGAGTTTGAACCAATTCCTGGTGTTAAACAGGATATTTGTCAGATTATAGCTAAACTAAAAAAGTTAAGATTTGTTTTAACTGAACCAGAAGCTGATGATTCATTAGTTACAGCAGAAGTTGAGCCAACCTATATAGAAGTTTCATGTAAAGGACCTGGAGTGGTAAAAGGTTCTGATTTTTCTACTAGAAAACTTAAAGTAGTTAATGAAGAACTTGAACTTTTTGATATGATGGAAGATGTAGATTTGACTGTTTCTGTACAGGTGGATTTTAATAGAGGTTACATTCCATCAGATGTTATTCAGGAAATGCTGGATAACAGTGGTAATGTTGTTCCTGGAATAATTCCTGTAGATGCAATTTTTTCACCTGTCACTAAGGTTAGTTATTCCATAGAACCTGCAAGGGTAGGTCAAAGAAATGACTATGATAAGTTGGTTTTAGATGTCTGGACAGATGGAACCATTTCTCCTGAAGATGCCTTAGCAGAAGCTGCCAAGATTACTAAGGATCATTTTTCCATCTTTATTAATTTTGATGAAAGTCTTTTAAACACTGTAGAAGAGGTAGATGAAGAACAGAAAAGGATAGATAAGATTTTGAATACTTCAGTAGAAGAACTTGAATTATCTGTTCGTTCTGGAAACTGCCTTAAAAATGCAAATATCCGTACTATTGGTGATTTAACCAAAATGACTGAAGATGAAATAACTAAGACCAGAAATTTTGGTAAAAAATCATTACTTGAGATTAAAGATAAACTTAAAGAATGGAATTTAGAGTTAGGTATGACTGATAAAAATGATTTAAAAGCTGCTAAATTCCCTGATAATAAGGAACAAAATAATGAAGCATAGAATAGGTTTTAACGCATTAAGCAGAAATAGAGCAGAAAGAAAAGCTCTAAAAAGAAATATGGTTACTTCACTTTTTAGATATGAAAAAATTGAAACAACTTTAGCTAAAGCTAAAGAAGTAAGTAGAGTGGCTGAAAAGATGATAACCAGAGCTAAAGATGATACCACACATAACAGAAGGCTTACTGCATCCGTTTTATATGATGATGCTATAGTTGATAAATTATTTAAGGAGATAGCTCCTTTGTATTTAGAAACAAACGGTGGTTACACTAGAATAATAAAAACACAATATAGAAATGGAGATTCAGCTGAAATGGCTATATTGGAATTAACCAAGAAAACTGAAAAACCGGAAAAAGAAAAAAAAGCCAAGCAGGAAAAGGCTTAATGTAGTTAATTAAGGGGGCTGTTTGAATTGACCCCAATTCATTGGAGCGGTTTTTGAAAGACTAGGTTGCCAATTTCCTGAAATCTACAGGGGAAAGGTAACCTAGTTT
>CACYEI010000066.1 GCA_902773355.1 uncultured Spirochaetales bacterium | reverse complement strand
TATTAGTAGAAGACAATTTAAAAGACAATGCTAAAATTACAGTTAAAGAATTAAAAAAAATGGGATATGAGTTAATTATGCTTACTGGTGATGGGCAATATAATGCTGATAAGACAGCAGAAGAGCTAGGGATAATAAATTATAAATTTAATATGATGCCCGATGAAAAGTTATCTTTTGTAAAGGAAATAGGTGAAAAGTCTGTTTGTGCATATGTTGGAGATGGGATTAACGATTCGCCTGTTCTTTTGTGTGCTGATATTGGAATTTCTATGGGAGCTTTAGGTAGTGAAGAAGCAATCAATTCTTCTGGAATAGTCATTACTGATGATAATTTGGAAAAAATACCATTATCAATAAGACTTTCTAAAAAAACTATGAAACTAGCTAAGGAAAATATTTTTTTAGCTTTATTAGCTAAGTCTATAGTTTTAATCTTAAGTATTTTAGGCTTGTCTAGTATGTCACTTTCCGTATTTGCAGATACAGGAATAGCTTTATTATGTGTTCTTAATGCTATACGTTGATATTTTATACCTTAAAAAGTCTTGTTCAAAGATTTATATTATGTTAGTTTACTGTAATTTCTTTTTTTAGGAGATTATGATACATGAATGAAACACTTTCAGAGTTGAGAGGTGTCATAAATAATTCAGGTTATAAACTGATTACAGCAATACTTGTTTTGTTTATAGGTATAATTTTAGTTAAATATATGACCAAACTTATAAAAGCTGTTTTGGTTTCCAGTACACTTGATAACGCATTAGTTAATTTTATTTTAACTTTACTTAAATTTTTATTGTATTTATCGCTTATTTTGTATTGTTTGAATTATATTGGATTTAGCCTTACTGGTGTTTTAACAACAGTGACTGCTATAACACTAGCTATAGGACTTGCACTACAAAATATTATAGCAAGTGTGGCAAATGGAATAATGTTGGCAACAACACATCCGTTTAAAGTAAATGATTATGTTGAAATAGGTGGACTGGGAGGGACAGTACAGGAAGTAACTTTAATTCATACAGTTTTAAATACACCCGATGGAAAGCATGTTTATTTACCTAATAGTTCTGTTTTTTCAAGTAATATAGTTAATTTTTCGGCAAATGAAGTAAGAAGAATAGAAATACTTATTGGTGTTGATTATTCATGTGACCATGAAAAAGTCAGATCTATAATTTTAGATGTAGCAAATGCTCATGAATTAGTATTGAAAAATCCTGCACCGCAGGACAGGTATAATATTTCAGATGCCAGCAGTGTTACTCATGTATTACGTGTATGGGTATTAAATGCTAACTATTGGTCAGTTAATTGGGATTTGACAGAGCAGACATTTGAGGCTTTAAGATTGGCAAATATTCCTATTCCTTATCCTCAGGTTACTGTAAGTTATAGGAAGGAGGGCTGATATGAATGTGGAACTTGCCACTATGATACAGACTGTTTCAGTTTGGGCTGTCTTTTGTCTTATAGTTTATCTTTTATCTGCAATAGTAGGTGTATCAGGGAATCAGCTTAACAGAGTAAAACTTAGACTTGATAAATTAAATAAAAGTAATATAAAAGCTATAACAAGTAGTCATAATGTTGCAGTAACAAAAGTCATTAAACTAAATACAATAAAAAGGTTGTCATTTTATACTAAACGCATTATCGGAAATATAGATTTATATTTATTTGATCATAGAGAAGATAAGATTAATACAGCACTGAAATTAAGACTTGAAGAACTTTCAAAAAAATATACTAATCTTTTAATTGTTGAAAAGAAAAACAAAGATTTTAACAATGATATTTATTCATTTGAATTATCAGAAGCTTCTGGGCTGATAGAAAAGATTTTAAATACATATTTTAAAAAGGAAAAAAGTGAAGATGAAAGTTATTAAAACCAAAAATGCTCCTGAAGCAATAGGGCCATACTCTCAAGCATATATATCAAATTCTTTTATTTTTACCTCTGGTCAGCTTCCTATAAATCCTGATACAGGACTTATCCCAGATGGGATAGCTAATCAGACTGAACAAAGCTGTAAAAATATAGGTGAGATTTTAAAGACAGCAGGTTCTGATTTTTCAAAAGTTATTAAAACTACATGCTTTTTAGCTGAGATATCTGATTTTAATGAATTTAATAAGGTTTATGCTTCTTATTTTGTTTCTAAACCTGCTAGAAGCTGTTTTTCGGTTAAAGATTTACCTAAAGGTGCTTTATGTGAAATAGAATGTATAGCAGAAATATAGTCTGTACAGTACAATAAGTAAATTAAGCAATATGCATGGAGGAATTATGCCAAATATTTATAATTTTACTGTTAAAGATAGGAAAGGAGGTGAAGTTAATTTAAAAGAATATGAGGGAAAGGTTCTTTTGATTGTAAATACAGCTACAGGCTGTGGGTTTACACCTCATTATAAACCACTAGAAGAGATGTATAAGAAATATAAAGATAAAGGATTTGAAATTCTAGATTTTCCATGTAATCAGTTTGCTAATCAGGCTCCTGGCTCAGATGATGAAATACATGAATTTTGTACTTTAAAGTATGGAACAGATTTTATGCAGTTTGGTAAGATAGATGTTAATGGAGATAATGCTAATCCTTTATTTGTTTATTTAGCTACAGAGAAGCCATTTGAAAGTTTTGGAAAGGGTATAAAGAATCTCAGTCTAAAAAAATTTGCAGAAATGAATAATAAAAAATATGGTGATAAAGCATATGTAAAGTGGAATTTTACCAAGTTTTTAATTGATAGGAAAGGAAATGTAATCAGTCGTTTTGAACCAACTGTGGATATGGCTGAAGTTGATGCTGCCGTTTCCAATTTATTAGATTAATGGTGTATATATAGCTATAGATTTAAAATCATTTTATGCATCAGTTGAAGCAGTTGAACGTTCATTGGATCCACTTACTGCTAAGCTTGTTGTAGCTGATGAATCAAGAACTGAGAAAACTATATGTTTAGCGGTAACTCCCGCTTTAAAGGCATATGGTTTGTCTGGTAGATGCAGACTTTATGAAGTCTATGAAAAAGCTAAGGAAATAGAATATAGGACAGGGGAAAAGCTTGATTTTATAATAGCTAAGCCAAGAATGAATCTGTATATGAATTATTCGGCAAGGATTTATCAGATATATTTGAAATATTTCAGTCCTGAAGATATCCATATTTACAGTATAGATGAAGTCTTTATAGATGTAACTTCATATCTAAAGCTATATAAAATGAATGCTTATGAGTTAACTATAACTGTTATAAGAGATGTGTTGAAAAATACTGGTATAACTGCTACTGCAGGTATATCAGAGAATCTTTTTTTATGTAAGATAGCTATGGATATTATGGCTAAACATATTAGTGCTGATTCTGATGGTGTGAGAATTGCGCAGTTAAGT
The DNA here is from genome assembly GCA_902773355.1 of uncultured Spirochaetales bacterium. Classification (GTDB taxonomy): domain Bacteria; phylum Spirochaetota; class Spirochaetia; order Sphaerochaetales; family Sphaerochaetaceae; genus CACYEI01. The sequence continues at coordinate 36,024 of CACYEI010000066.1, read as the reverse complement.
ATTAAAGATTATAGACAAAAGCTTTGGACACATACACCAATAACAGATTTTTGGGGAATAGGTAAAGGAATAGCTAATAAATTGTCAAAGTTGAATATATATACTATGGGAGATTTAGCAAGGAAATCTCTCATAAATTCAAATATTCTTTATAAAACATTTGGAATAGATGCTGAAATACTGATAGATCATGCATGGGGGATTGAACCTTGTACTATTAAACATATAAAAGGCTATAAAACTTCATCCAAAAGTTTAAGTGAAGGTCAGGTTCTTCCTGTTCCTTATACAGTAGATAAAGCTAGAATAATAGTCAGAGAAATGGCTGAGGTTTTATCTCAGAATTTGTTATCTAAGGAATTAGCATCAAATTTGTTTAGTTTAGTTATATGTTATGATAAAATATCTATTACCGAATCTTTTACAGGAGAGACAGAATTAGATTATTATGGTAAAACTGTTCCCAAAAACAGTCATGGATTAGTCCATATAAATCCACATACATCATCAATGAAGAAAATATCTAATGGTATTCTTTCCATATATGATAGAATAGTAAAAAAAGAATTGTATATAAGGCGAATATATGTAAGTGCAGATAATGTTATACATCAAAAAGATGAACAGCTGGATTTATTTACAGATTCTAGTTATCAAAAAAAACAGAAAGATTTAGAATTAACCATGCTTAATATAAAAAAGAAATATGGAAAAAATGCCATTCTAAAAGCAGGTGATTATGCAGAAGGTGCAACAATTAGGGATAGAAATAATCAGGTTGGAGGACATGAGGCATGATTCCCAGGGATTATAGTGATATCATTGATTATAACTGGACAGGGGAAGAGAACAGAGAAAAGATGCCACTTTCATTAAGAGCTAAAATATTTGCTCCATTTTCTGCTTTAGTTGGTTTTAATGATATTATAAACAATGTAAATAATGATTTTTTCAAGGAGTAAGATATGAATCATGTTATAACTATTGGGCGTCAGTTTGGCAGTGGTGGACACGAGGTTGGCAGAAGACTTTCTGCCAAATATGGAATTCCATTTTATGATAAAGAGCTTTTAACATTAACAGCAGAAGATTCTAATTTTGATGAATCATTTTTAAATAAGATGGATGAAAAAAGACCTGATTTTATTTCCATGTCAGTTTCAGGTTTTTATAGCGGACCTGATATGAATTTACATAATTATTATTTCAGTAAGGATGATGTTTTTTTAGCCGTAGGGAAAAAAATGCATGAACTTGCAGAAAAAGGTTCATGTGTTTTTATAGGAAGATGTTCTGATTATGTTTTACGGGATTTAAATCCAATCAATATATTTATTTGTGCCAAGATAGAAGAAAGAATTAAAAGAAAGTTTGAAATAGGAAAACACCCAGACTTTACTGAAAAAGAGATGAAAAAACATATAGAAGATAGAGATAAAAAAAGAAGTAAGTTTTATGAATATTATTCACATGAAAAATGGGGTGAATGTAATCATTATCATTTATGTATAGATACTTCATATATAGGTGTAGATGGAGCTGTTAATTTAATTTCACAATATCTGGATGATTATGGTAAAGGTAATATAATGCCAGATAATATACTTTAAGGATATGATATGTAGGTGATTAAATGTCAAAAGATAATAAAAAGATTATATCTGTTTCAGCTGTAATTGATAATTTGCCTAAAGTTATAGATTTTATAAATGAACAGCTTGATAAAGATAAATATAGTTTGAAAACTGTAACAGAACTTGAATTAGCTGCAGAAGAAATATTTACTAATATTTCAAGTTATGCATATGCACCTGAAATAGGCAATGTTGAAATTACTGTAAATTTGGTAGAAAGTACGCCAGAAATTATTATTTCATTTGGAGATAATGGAAAAAAATTTAATCCGTTAAATGTTCCTGAACCAGATTTAAACCTTTCTGCTGAAGAAAGACAAATAGGAGGCTTAGGTATGTTTTTGGTAAAGAAATATATGGATAATGTAAGTTATCAGTATGTAGATAATAAAAATATTTTGGTTATTAGGAAAAAATTGGTCTAAGTATATGGAATTTAAATTAGAAAACAGACTTGATTCAAACAATGCTAAGTTCGTGCAAGAAGAAATTGATGAAAAGTTAAAAAAATCAGATGATTTGTCAAAGGAAGTTTTAATTTTTGATCTTAGGGATTTGAATTATATTTCCAGTGCAGGCTTAAGGGTTTTTTTATATTTCAGAAAAAAAGTGAAGGAGATAAATGTTATAAATGTTCAACCTTCAGTTTATGATATTTTTGAAGTTACAGGATTTGTTGATTTATTATCAGTTGAAAAGGCTTATAGAGAAATTGATGTAAGTGGTTGTGAAAAATTAGGGGAAGGGGCTAATGGTACAGTATATATCCTAGATTCAGAAACAATTGTTAAAGTTTATAAAAAACCGGTAATGGATGATATTAAAAAAGAACGGTATCTGGCTAAAACAGCATTTTCTCATGGAATTCCCACAGCAATTTCTTTTGATATTGTAAAAATAGGAAATACATTTGGTACAGTTTTTGAATTTTTAAATGCAACATCTTTATCAAGATTAATGTTAAAAAATAAAGATGAATTTTCAAAATATGTACGTGAATATACAGATTTATTAAAAGCAGTGCATAATACTAAAATGGAAGGTATTAATTTACCAAGTGCAAAAGATGTCTTTCTTACTAAATTAACAAGATGCAGGAAAACATTAGATGATGAATTATATAATAGGATTGAAAAATATGTCAGTTCTATTACTGAAGATAAAGTTTTATTACATGGAGATTTCCATACAAATAACATTTTAGTTCAAAATGAAGAATTACTTTTGATTGATATGGATACACTTAGCTATGGAAATATTGCTTTTGAGTTCTGTGGCATATTTATATCCTATATAGGTTTTGCGGAAATTGACCCAAATGAAACACTTAAATTTTTTGGTTTCACTGTGGAGTTTGCTCGTGATTTTTATCTTTCTGTTTTAAAAAGTTATTTTGGTTTGGATGAATACAATAAATATGAAAATCAGTTTGCATTATTAGGTTATATTAGATTATTAATGATTTACAGTTATAGTAGGTATTCAGAAGATGAACTTACAAAAACAAAAATAAATAATATAATAAAAAGGATAGAAGATATATTAGAAAAGATTTAGATTATGGCTAGAAGAAAGAAAAAGTTTTTTAGAATTTTTTTTATTGTTTTGCTTGCAGCTTTACTAGTTTTTGGTGCAGTAGTTTATTTTACATTTGACAGAGTAGTAATTATTCAAGATCAAAGTTTTAGCGTAAACATGCCTTTCATGGAGTATTTTGATTTTGGATTAGATTTACTAAAAAACGGAAAGTTGATATGGGTAAAAACACTGAATGAGAACGCTTTGTTTAGTCCATATGTTTTGGAAACAGAGATAACAGCTGAAAATAAATCTGCCATGGTTTTTTTTAGCCCGGTAGTAACTTCATATATTGAAGACTATGAGATAAATGTTAAAACACTTCTGCCAGATACCATTACTGTTGGAGTGGGTATTTCTAATGATAAATTATTTTTTGATGCTGTTCTTGTTTCTGATATAGATTCAGGATGGGCTGAAGCAATTGTAACATCCAAATATATTGAAGTCCATGATTTATCTGATTTGGATTATGCAGATGTTGATGATAAGTTCATACTTGATTATAGGCTAAGAAACGTAGTTAGTAAGGAAAAGCGCTTGGGTGTAATCTGTCCTAACTTAGTAAGATCATTATCTCCTGTATTGAATTTTAATAAATCTGAATTTTTAGATGGAATGACTGGTTATTTGTTTTATGAATTTAGAACTGAAGGAAAGTTATTTTGATAATATCTTTGAAGAATTTTCAAAGATTCTTAAAGATATAGGTGCAGTTTTGCCTGCTGTAAGTTTTGAAGCTATAGATAAAAAAGATCCTTTCTGTGTCTTAATTTCTACAATTCTTTCATTAAGAACCAAAGATAATGTAACTTTAGATGCTTCTGAAAGATTATTTCAAATGGCGGATAATCCTAAAGACATGCTTTTACACTCTGAACAGGAAATAGCAGATATAATTTTCCCTGTAGGTTTTTATAAAACCAAAGCTAAAAGAATAAGGGAAATCTCAAGAATACTGATAGATGATTTTAATGGTCATGTCCCTTCTGATTCTAAAAGTCTATTATCTTTACCTGGTGTAGGAATAAAAACAGCAAACTTAACTTTAAATTTAGGTTTTGATATCCCTGCCATATGTGTTGATTGTCATGTACATGTTATTAGCAACAGGCTTGGATGGATAAGGACAAGGACTCCAGAAGAAAGTGAAAAAGCATTAATGAAGATATTGCCTAAAAAATACTGGATTTCTCTTAATGAACTTTTGGTCAGCTACGGACAGAATATTTGTACTACAGTTTCTCCTAAGTGTTCTATCTGTCCAGAAAATATGACATGTTCTAAAATAGGGGTTAAACATTCCAGATAAATATTGATATACTTCTATTTATTCTTATATATATTTTGGTGGTAAAATATGATTGAAGTAAAAAATCTTCATCCTTTAGAAATAAAATTGCTTAGATATGCACAGATGAATAAAGACATAAATTCATCTGATTTGATTAAAGAATTAAATTATAATATTGGTCAGTGTAATCAGACTTTTAGCTGGCTTTCTGCTAAAAATTTTATTACTGAGATTTCAAGAATTATAAAAATCAGTTATGAATTAACAGAGAGTGGATTGTTTCAGGCAGAATATGGAATGCCTGTTTTGAGGCTTTTTAATCTATTGAATGAAAAGAATAATCTTTCTCTTCCTGAAATAAGTGATATTCTTAATTTAGATAATAGTGATGTAGGTTCTGCTTATGGAACACTTGCTAAGTATAAAATTATCAGTATGACTTCAGACCATAAGGCTTATATTGTTAATCAAAATTTGCCTGAAGAAATATTAAATCTACAGAAATTGCTGGTTAGAGCTAAGGAAAAATCTATTATTGATGATGAAGATTTAGATCAGAAAGAAAAGGATTTAATAAAAAGTATTGCAAAAAAAAGATCAGCTGGAAATTCTCCATTTAAAGTGATAGAAAGAGAAATTATTACTTACAGACTGACTGAACTTGGATTTAAAGCAAAGGAAGAAATAATCAGGCAGAATATTACTGGAGAAGAAATAGGCGTACTTACACCTGAGTTACTATCATCAGGTAAATGGAAAAATGCCTCATTCAGAGCTTATGGATTAAATGCACCTGTTTCCAGACTTATAACTGGAAGACCAAATCCTTATGCTGATTATATTAGATGGGTTAAGGATAAATTGGTCTCTCTTGGTTTTGAAGAATTTGATGGTCCATTAGTAGAAAATGAATTTTGGAATGGTGATGCTTTATTCATGCCTCAGTTTCATAGTGCTAGAGATATTCATGATGTTTACTATGTAAAGGAACCTTCACATTGTAAGGAAATAGAAGAACCATATCTTTCCAATGTAGCTAGAACACATGAAAACGGTGGAGAAACTGGTTCTAGAGGTTGGAATTATAGTTTTGATCATGAATTTACTAAAAGACAGGTTTTAAGAAGTCAGGGAACTGTTTTGTCTGCTCACAAGCTGACAAACGCCAAATCTCCTGGAAAATATTTTGGTGTTGTAAGATGTTTTAGATATGATCAGGTAGATGCTGTCCATGGGGCTGATTTTTATCAGACAGAAGGAATAGTAATAGGTAAAGATGTCAATTTAAAAAACCTGTTAGGTTTACTAAAAATGTTTGCAGAGGAAATAGCTGGAGCAGAAGAAGTAAAATATGTCCCTGGATATTTCCCTTTTACAGAACCATCTATAGAAGTTCATATAAAGCATCCAAAACTTGGATGGTTTGAATTAGGCGGTTCTGGTATTTTCAGACCGGAAGTAACCAAACCACTAGGCATAGAAGATCCAGTTTTAGCATGGGGGTTAGGGATAGATAGAATGGCTCTTATGCATTTGGGATTAAATGATTTAAGAGAATTGTTTACTAATGATATTGAAAGTGTAAGAACAAGGAGAGGAAATAATGCCAAAAATTGAAACATCAGAGAAACTTTTTTTTAAACTTCTTGGTAAAGAATTCACTGATTCTGAACTTGAAAATATTTTTCCTTATGCTAAAGCTGAGTTGGACGGACATGAGAATGGTACAATTAAAATTGAGTTAAATGACACAAACCGTCCTGATTTGTGGAGTGCCGTAGGTCTTTCTAGATTAATAAAAAATTATTTTAGCCAAAGAATAAAGAAATACAGTTTTTTTTCAGATAAAAATCATAGTGCAGATGATGAAGGTAGGGAGATAGTTATTGGAAAAAATGCTAAAAACGTACGTGCTTATAGCTGTGGTTTTGTAGCTGATGGGAAAACAGTAGATGAAGATATATTGAAAACTCTAATTCAAAGTCAGGAAAAGCTATGTTTTAATTTTGGAAGGAAAAGAAGAACTGTAGCCATGGGAATTTATAAAAATAAGCTAATAAATTTTCCAGTTCATTATGATGGCGTAGATCCTGATAAAACACATTTTGTACCTCTTCATATGGATGAAGATCTTACTTTAAGGGAAATTTGTGAAAAGCATGAAAAGGGAAGAGAGTATGGATATATAGTTAAAGATAAACCTTTTTTTCCTTTTTTATTTGATTCAAATAATCAAGCTTTAAGTTTTCCTCCAGTTATAAACAGTTCAAATGTTGGAGAAGTTGAAATTGGTGATAAAAATTTGTTTCTTGAAGTTTCAGGCCCAAATTTAAAAGATATTCTTTTATGTGCAAATATTATGGCATGTGATATGTCTGATCTGGGATTTAAAATTCATCCAGTTACAGTAATTTTTGATGAAGAAACAGAGTTTGGGAAGAAAATAACAGTTCCGTATTATTTTCAGGATAATATTACATGTCCTGTAGATTTGGTCTATAAAACACTGGGAGAAAAATTGTCTTTAACTCAAATTAAAACTGCATTAAAGAAGATGGGTTTGGAATCTGATATTAATAAAGGAATTATAAATATATCTTGTCCACCTTATAGAAACGATTTTCTTCATGCTGTTGATGTTGTGGAAGATATAATGATAGGCTGTGATTTGAATAGTTTTGAGCCTGTCATACCAAAGGATTTTACAGTAGGCAGATTAAGCTATGTAGAAAATCTTAATAGAAAGATAAAAGATATTATGATAGGTATGTCTTTTCAGGAAATGATTTTTAATTATCTAGGTAGTTTAAAAGAATATGTTCATAATATGAATACAAATGATGATAAAACCGTGTTAATAGCTAATCCTATGAGTGAAAACTATGCAGTTGTTAGACCATCTGTTTTACCATCTTTACTTAAAAGTGAAGCCAGTTCATTAAGCGCTGTTTATCCCCACAGAATTTATGAAACAGGTAAAATAGTCTTGAAAGATGATTTAGATAACAGTGGAACTAAAACTATCAACAGTCTTGGAATTTTGGTATCTGATAGAGCGGTGGGCTTTAATGATATTAACAGTATGGTTAATAATTTAATGTATTTGCTAAATTATAAATATGAACTGAATGAACTTGATAACGATACAAGATTTATTATAGGAAGATGTGCTAAAGTGGTGATAAATGGTGTATGTGTTGGTGTTTTTGGAGAGATTCATCCACAGGTATTGGAAAATTTTGGATGTACCATGCCAACCGTGTGTGCTGAGTTTAATTTAGATTTACTGCCAAAAATAATATAAAAAATAAATATGAAAAAATTTAATCCAGCATTAGCTTTAGAGCTAATGCTGCTATCCAGATATTTTGAAGAGGAAACTGAACGGCTTTTTATTAGTGGCGTTCTACATGGAACTACACATTTGGCTATAGGTCAGGAAGCATCCCATGTAGGTTTATGCATGGCTTTGGACAAAGATGATTGGATAGTTCCAACTCATAGATGTCATGGATTTACTTTAAGCAAAGGTTCTTCTCCTTTCTCAATGTTCAGTGAAATGTTTGGCTCAAGATATGGTTTAGCTAAAGGTATAGGTGGTAGTATGCATATGCCTGATCTAAGTCATAAAAATTTGGGATCATCAGCGGTAGTTGGTTCAGGAGTTCCTTTAGCATGCGGAGTAGGTTTTTATCTCAAATATAAAAAATTAAATAATATTAGTGTGGCTGTTTTTGGGGATGGAGCATCAAGCAGAGGGAGTGTTCATGAAAGTATGAATCTGTGTTCCATCTGGAATTTGCCTGTGCTGTTTTATTGTGAAAATAATTTATATGGTATGAGTACCTATGTAGGAAATGCTGTGAGTGTAAAAAATATTTCAACCAGGGCTCTTTCTTACAGTATGGAAGGTGAAACCATTGATGGAAATAATGTTGAAAATGTATTTGATTCTTCTTTAAAAGCTATTAATTATATCAAGGAAAAGAAAAAACCTTATTTACTGGAAGTTATGACATACAGACATAAAGGTCATAGTAAGAATGATAAAAGAATATATAGAACCAAAGAAGAAGAAACATATTATCTAGATAAAGACCCCATTGTTAATTTTGAAAAATACTTATTAGAAAAAAAAATAATGACAGAAACTGAAATAAAAAATATGGAAAAAAACTGCGTATCTTTTATCCATGAAGAACGTGTTAAAGCTGAAAAATTGTCATCTAATATTCTAAGTATTAAAGAACTGTCAGATTTGGTTTATGCTTCTTCTGATTATGATTCAATATCTTATAATTAAAAAAATACATCAGAAGAGGAATGAGATGACGTATAGGGAAGCTATCAGGCAGGCGCTTTTTGACGAAATGGCCTTTGATGACAATGTTTTTTTAATTGGTGAAGATATAGGATTATACGGAGGCTGTTTTAAGGTTACAGAAGGTTTAATAAAATCATTCCCAACAAGAGTTCTGGATACACCTGTGTCAGAAGAAGCTTTTACAGGTTTAGCTGTAGGATCTGCCATGTTAGGACTACGTCCTGTAGTAGAAGTTATGTATGCTGATTTTTATACATTAATAATAGATCCACTAGTTAATCATGCCTCAAAAACTCATTTTATGAGCGGGGGAATGTTTTCTTGCCCTTTGGTAATTAGATTACCAGAAGGTTCGGGTACTGGGCATGGTCCACAACATACCCAAAGTCCTCAAGCTGTTTTTTTTAATGAAATGGGACTTAAAATTTTTGCACCATCAAATGTATCGGATGCCTATTATCTTTTAAGAATGGCTATAAGAGATAATAATCCTGTTCTGTTTTTTGAAAACAAGATCTTATATGATTCAGTTGGAAAAATAGATAAGAAAAGTAATGTAAGTTTAAAAGCTAAGGTTTATTTTTTTGGAAAAGATCCAAATCTATTGATTATTTCTTATTCAGCAGCTGTTCAAACTTCTTTAAAAGTAGCAGAAAGACTGAAAAATAAAGGAATAAGTTCTGCAGTAATTGATTTAAGAGTTTTAAAACCATTAGATGTAAAAACAATAAATCAATATGTTAAAAAGATTGGAAATGTGGTGATAATACAGGATGCGGGAAAAAATCTAGCTATGTCTTCACATATTTTATCTGCAATCAATTCTGATAAAAAAGCATTTGATTCTTTAGAAAAACCTGTTTTAGTTTTAGGGGGAATAGATACACCTGTTCCTTTTTCTAAAGAGCTTGAAAAAAATATCAGAGCTGATGAAGAGAATTGTTATAAAAAAATAATAAATGAGTTTTTTAAATAATATTTTAAATAAAAATGGAGGATATTATGAAAGTTCTTTTAATAAATGGTAGTCCTAAACCAGATGGGAACACATATTTATCTTTAAATGAAATAGCATTAATGCTAAATAGATTTGATGTGGAAACAGAAATATTTCATATAGGAAATCAGATGATAAGAGGCTGTATAGCATGTAAAAAATGTAATGAATTAAAACATTGTTTTTTTAATGATGATATTTGTAATAAAATGATAGAAAAAATGGTTAATTCAGATGGAATAATAATTGGTTCTCCTGTTTATTATGCAGGTCCAAATGGAGCATTGTGTGCACTTTTGGATAGAGCGTTTTATTCCGCAGGATCTTTATTAAAACATAAGATTGGTGCTTCTGTTGTTGTCTGTAGAAGAGGTGGTGCCAGTGCTGCATTTGATAGGCTTAATAAATATTTTACCATTAATGAAATGCCAGTAGTGAGCTCTCAATATTGGAATTCGGTTCATGGTAGACTTAAGGGTGAAGTTCTAGAAGATGAAGAAGGTATGCAGACCATGAGAACGCTAGCAGTAAATATGGTAAATATGTTAGATTTGAAAAATAAAGATGGTTTTATAACTTTAGATGAAGAAAGGATTAGTACAAATTTTATTAGATAGTATGAATATTTACTTATGAATGTTTTTGTATTTACTTTAGGATGTAGATTAAATCAGTGTGAATCTGAATGTATAATAGATAAATTACATAAAAATTTTTTTAATATTATAGATAGTTTTGAAGATGCAGATTTGATTATAGTTAATACCTGTACAGTAACAAGTAAGGCTGAGCAAAAATGCAGAAGACAAATTAGGCTTTTCTCTAAATATGCACCAGTTATAGCTATAGGATGTTATGCTCGTTTAAATTCTGATGAAATAGAAAAATTAGCTGATAATGTTTATGTATGGCCTTTTTCAAATGATAAAAAAATTCAAAATGAATATTTTTTTAATGAAGATACTTTGAAAAATTTAAATTCTGCCTTATCAAATAAGGCAGGTACTTCAATTTTTAACTCACATGTAAGAGCATATCTTAAAATTCAGGATGGGTGTAATAATGAATGTGGATATTGCAGGGTAAGAATTGCTAGAGGGAAAAGTATAAGTATTCCTTATAATGTGATATTAGATACAGCAAAGAAAATACAGGATAATGGATATAAAGAAATTGTTCTAACAGGTGTTAATCTAATGCAGTATAATTCAGATGATTATTTTAATAATTCAGGAGTGGGACTTTCAGATTTAGTAGAAAGATTATTAAATGTGTTAAATAAAGATGTCAGAATCAGATTTTCATCTTTAGAACCTGAGAATATGTCTGAGGCGTTTTATGATATAATTTCAGATTCAAGGGTTCAGCCATATTTTCATCTCCCTATCCAAAGTGGAAGCTGGTCAGTTTTAAAAAGAGTGAATAGAAAAATTTATCCTGAAGATGTGGAAAAAGTTATTTATAAATTAAGAAAAGCTAAAAATGATCCGTTTATTTCAGCAGATTTTATTACAGGATTACCATCAGAAGATGAGTTGGCATTTCAGCAAACTGTTGATTTTATAAAGCATAATTCATTATCTGCTTTACATGTTTTTCCTTTTAGTCCCAGACCAGATACACCATTGTTTTCAGCTAAGGATAGGGTCAGTGAAGCTATAAGAGATAAAAGAGCTGGTATTTTAAGAAAAATGTCTGATGAATTTAATAAAGCATACAAAAAAAGACAGGTTGGGAAAAAACTTGAAGCAATAATTGAAGAAGTAAATAATAATGAAAGATATTATAGTGTTATTACAGGTAATTATATTAAATTAAATGTAAGTTTGAATGATAATAAAACTAATTCAATTTCTTTAAAAGCAGGTGATTTAGTTAATGTTATAATTGATAAATGTGATGATAATGGAGAGATTTATGGATATTTGTTTTGATTATTATGATAAGGTAACTTCAACAAATGAAATAGCAAAAAACCAGATTGATATTGGAGCAGAAGAAGGTTTGGTTGTTTTGGCATGGGAACAGACTAATGGAAGAGGGCGTTTAGGAAAGACATTTCATTCTCCTAGGGGTGGAATATATTTAACTTTAGTTTTAAACAGTAATGAAGATTCATTAAAAATAACTTCTAAGGCGGCTGTAGCGCTTGTGAGAGCAATAAAAGATGTTACGGATAAGGATGTTAAAATTAAGTGGGTAAATGATATTATTTATAATGAAAAAAAAGTTGCTGGTATTTTAGCTGAAGTTTATAAGGACAAAATAATTTTAGGTGTTGGTATAAATTATACCATAAAAAATGATTCTTTTCCTGAAGATATTAAGGATATAGCAATAAGTCTTTATAATGGTAATTATAAATGTGATACTGATCCTTTGGATTTAGTAAATGCTTTTATTAAAAATATGATTTATTTAATTGAAAATAAAGCTGATGATTATATAAAGGAATATATTGAAAAAAATATAGTTATAGGGAAGAAAGTAGATATTTATAAACTTGGTAATAAAATCAGTACAGGTGAAGCTGTATCTATAGATAATAGCTGTTTTTTACATGTTATTGAAAAAAACGGAAATGAAGTTGTACTATCAAGTGGAGAGATATCAGTAAAAATTTGAATAGATATGGATATTTGAATAAACATAAATGGTGAAAATATATTAAAAAGAGAGGTTTACTGTGATAAATAAACAATTATGGAAAGAATATATTACGGAATGTGTTAAAAAAATTATTTCAGAAAAAGATTTATCTGAAATTACATATTCAAATATCCCAGAAGCAGTGGCTCAAATTCCGCCAAAACCAGAAATGGGAGATTTGGCATTTCCCATGTTTATTTATTCTAAGATATTAAAAACATCACCTGATAAGATATCTGTTTTACTTTATGAATTTATTAATTCAGATAGAAATAAGCCTGATGGTAGTGTAGAAGCCTTAGGGCCATATTTAAATGTAAAAATAGATGTAAGCAAAGTGTTAGATAAATTATATGAAGATGTAATTAATTCTGGTAATTCATATGGCAGTAACTCAACATTAGATGGTAAAAGAATTATGGTTGAATTCAGCTGCCCTAATACAAATAAACCTCTTCATCTAGGTCATGTAAGAAATGATTGTTTAGGATTCAGTATAAGTAAAATATTAGAATTTAATGGAGCAAATGTTCTTAAAGTCAATCTGATAAACAACAGAGGTATTCATATCTGTAAATCTATGCTGGCTTATTCATTATTTGGTAATAATGAAACTCCTGATTCTTCTGGAATTAAAGGGGACCATTTAGTAGGTAAATATTATGTAAAGTATAATGAATGGGCAAATAATAATGAAAATGCTCAAATAGAAGCTCAAAATCTTTTAAAAAAATGGGAAGAAGGTGATACGGAAACAGTTAAATTATGGTCATTAATGAATGGTTGGGCTTTAGATGGAATTAAAGAAACATACAAGAATACAGGTATAGATTTTGATAAATACTACTATGAAAGTGAAACATATAAATTAGGGAAAGATGAAGTTCTTAATGGTTATAAAAATGGAATCTTTCAGAAGCAGGAAGATGGAGCCATATATATAGAAGACAAAGATAAAGGAATTGAAAAGAAAATATTGCTTAGAAAGGATGGGACATCCATTTACATTACTCAGGATATAGGTACCGCCATTATGAGACATAAGGACTGGCCTTTTGACAGTTTGATATATGTTGTAGCTTCAGAGCAGAAGTATCATTTTAAGGTATTATTTTACGTCTTAGATAAGCTTGGTTTTAAATGGGCTAAAAATCTACATCATCTGAGTTATGGAATGGTCTTCCTTCCATCAGGAAAAATGAAAAGTAGAGAAGGTATTGTTGTAGATGCAGATGATTTATTAAAAGAGTTGGAAGAAATTTCTGAAAAGGAAATAATTTCAAAGGGGCATTTAACAGCTTCTGATGATATTAAATCTACATCACATAAAATAGCAGTAGGTGCATTGAATTATTATATTCTTCAGTTTAATCCTGAAAGGGATATTACATTTAATCCTGAAGAATCAATTAATTTTAATGGTAATACAGGTCCATATTTACAATATATGGGTGCTAGAATTTGTTCTGTATTAAATAAGTTTGATAATGTTTCAGAGGATTTTAAAGGCTATAAACTTTCTCCGGAAAAACTGTCATTACAAGATGAAAAACAGATTATAAAATTTATTTCAGATTTTCCAAATGTGGTGAAAAAAGCTGCATTGAATTATGATCCATCCTATGTCTGTTCTTATCTTTATGAATTATTGAAAACTTTTTCACATTATTATCATGATAATCAGATCTTAAATTTAAATGATAAATCATTGACAGTTAGTAGAATCTGTTTATGTAGGATGATTTTAGTTGTGGTTAAAAATGGTTTTTCATTAGTTGGAATTCCGTTTTTGGAAAGAATGTAGTTCATTTTTTTATCATTAATAAAAAATCATCAAATAAAAAAGAAAAATCTTCTAAAGCCTGTTTTTTATATTCTTCATATATTTTTTTTTCAAATATATCTTCTCTGTATGTAGTAGAAAATGTAGCTGAATAGTTTGATAAAATTTCATTTACGGATGACGTTAAAATATTTGAATAAATATCAGCATTTTCAGAGTAGCCCATAAGATCAAAAGCCACTTCTAAACGACTGTAAATCATAAATACTATATCATCAGATAATTTTTTAAATTCTTTATTATATGTTCTTTTCTGTTCAATCATACAGATAAGATATATTACTGGTTCTGAAATCAAAGTGTTTAAAAATGAATTTAATGATAATTCAAGGATTATTTTGTGATTATTATTTATAGGTATATTAATACTTTTTTTATTCAATTCTCTTAGAGTTGAAATTAAAAAATTAACTGATTCTGTTTTTATTTCTTCATAGCTCTTAAAATGACTGAATATGCTGGCCTTTTTTATTCCAGTATATGTAGCTATTTCAGATAGGGATATATTATCATATCCTTTTTGGGCACCAAGTACCAAATATGAATTAATGATTTTACTTTTAGTATCATTCATGTTTTTATCCTACCATTTGGTAGTAAAAAGTCAACACTTGTATTATCTCAGATTTCAAATATTTTGACTAAAGTTTAAAAATATGTTTGAGTGAAACTATAAAGTCATATGATACTAATTTTTAAAAATAAATTTATAAATAGATGAGATAAATATTCATGGAAAACTTTAATCAGATAATACAAAAACAAAGAGATTTTTTTAACTTGAATGAAACATTAAACATTTCTTTAAGAAAAGCATATTTAATATGTTTACAAAAAGTGCTGTTAGATGAAAAAAATTCAATATCAGATGCTTTAAATAAAGATTTAGGTAAACACTATATGGAAAGCTATATGACTGAAATTGGAATTATACTTTCTGAATTAAGTTTAACTATAAGTAGGCTGGATAAATGGGCCAAAATCCAAAAAGTTAAAACGCCATTATCTCAGTTTAAATCCAAAGGATATATTATGCCTGAGCCGTATGGAGTGGTATTAATAATGTCTCCATGGAATTATCCTTTTCAGCTGTCATTATTACCATTAATTGGAGCTTTAGCTGCAGGTAATACTGTTGTTTTAAAGCCTTCTGCTTACAGTTCGTATAGCTCATTATGTTTAAAAAAAATACTTTCTAAAGTTTTTCCTGAATCTTATGTTACAGTTGTATTAGGTGGAAGAGAAGAAAATGCAAATTTACTGAATGAAAAATTTGATTATATTTTTTTTACTGGAAGTCCAAGTGTTGGAAAACTTGTTATGTCAAAAGCTGCTTTAAATCTTACACCTGTAACTTTAGAGCTAGGAGGGAAAAGTCCCGTTATAGTAGAAAAAACTGCAAATATTAAATTATGCGCTAAAAGAGTTGCTTTTGGAAAAATATTAAATGCAGGTCAGACTTGTGTAGCTCCAGATTATTTATTAATAGATAAAAGCATCAAATCTGAATTTATTAAATACTATAAAGAAGAATTAGATATAAATTATTCAGAAATACCACATATAATTAATATTAAACATTTTAAAAGACTTGTAGCGTTGATTAATGAAACTATAAAAGAAGGTGGAGAATGTGAAACAGATTATTACACAGATGAAAACAATTTATTTATTTCCCCCTGTGTGCTGAGTAATGTTACATTTGATTCTACTATAATGAAAGAAGAAATATTTGGTCCTGTTTTACCTATTATAGAATATGATTATTTAGATGATGCTATAGATTTATTGAAAAATAAACCTAAACCATTGGCTCTGTATTTATTTACAACAAATAAAAAGATAGAAAAAAAAGTATTAAAAGAATTATCTTTTGGTGGAGGATGTGTAAATGATACCATTGTTCACCTAGCTTCCTCTAATTTGGGATTTGGAGGGATAGGAGATAGTGGAATGGGTCAGTATCATGGTAAAAAAACATTTGAAACCTTTACACATTATAAAAGCATACTTAAGAAATCAAACATTATAGATATAAATCTGCGTTATCACCCATACAGCAAGAAAAAATATAATATATTAAAGCGTTTTATCTAACTTATATAAGCTCTATATTATATATGCTCTATATAAGTGATATTTTTTTTAGATTCAACTCTATAAAAAATAATTGACATGGTTAGTGCAAATATTTCAGAAATTAGAAAAGAATACCAAATAGCATTTAAACCAAAACTTTTTCCTAAAAGCCATGCAGATGGTATTAAAATAAAAATTTGTCTGACTATTGATGTAATCATACTTAAGTATCCGTCTCCTACAGCTTGAAACAGAGCACCAAGAATTATAGAAATGGCAGCTAATGGAAATGTAGGTGCAATTATTCTTAGTGCTATAGTACCTATAGACATCATATCTTCAGAAGCATTAAATAATTTCAGAAGGGGGGTTGGGAACAGTATAAATACTAAAGCACCTATAAGCATAAATATAAAAGCTGAAATTATTGCAATTTTTAGTGCTTTCTTTATTCTAATTGTATTTTTAGACCCATAATTAAATCCTAAGATAGGCATAAGTCCGCTGTTCATACCAAAAACAGGCATAAAAACCAATGATTGAAGTTTGAAATAAACGCCAAATACTGTTGTAGCTAATACATTATAAACAATTAAAATAGCGTTCATAAGACTGGTCATGATTGTACCAATTCCTTGCATAACTATTGATGGAATACCAACCTTAAGAATATCTGCAGCATTATTTTTATAAAATTTAGCTTTAAGTATATTTATATTGATATATTTGTTACGCTTTAGAAAAAACAAACCTAGAATCATTGAAAAAATCTGACCTGCCACTGTGGCATAAGCTGCACCTTTTATACCCATAGGATTAATACCAAAATAACCAAAAATTAAAATTGGATCTGCTACAATATTAAATATGGCTCCTGATGCCTGAATAATCATAGGATGTATGGTGTCTCCTGTAGCCTGTAGAGTCTTTTCCGTGTAAATACCTATAAAAACTCCTATGGAACATATTAGGCATATTGACAGATAAGAAGAAGTCATATTTATTAGTTCTGTGTCTGAAGTATAAATTCTGGAAAATGGTTTAGAAAGAAATAAACCAATAACAATAAAAAATATCATAAATATGAGCTGAATTATATAACCTGTTTCTGCACTTTTATTAGCTTCAGTTATATCTTTTGAACCTAATCTTCTAGATATAACCGAACAGATACCAATACTGGATCCTATGGCAAATGAAAACATTAAATTTTGAAGAGGAAAAGCTAGTGAAACAGCAGTTAGTGCCGTTTCTGAGTATCTGGCCACAAATATACTATCTACAATATTATAAAGAGCCTGTATAAGCATTGAAAAGATAGTAGGTATAGACATGGTAGCAAGTAGTTTACCTACAGGCATAAAACCTAATTTATTTTCTTCTATATCTTTTTCCATATTTTTATCTTATAAATTAAAAAATTAGTGTCAACAGATGTATTTTTATATTTTTTATTGAAAAATTTATAATGTAGATTCAAAATTAAATTTAAAAAAATTAGGAGTTATTGTGAATCAAGTTTTAGAATGTTTAAAAAATAGAAGATCTTGCAGATCATATGAATCTAAAAAAATAAGTACTGATGAAATGAATCAGATATTGGAAGCAGGTACATATGCTCCAACGGGAATGGGAAAGCAGTCTCCAATTATTGTTGTGGTACAGGAAGAAGAACTGATTTCAGAATTGGAAAAAATAAATGCCAGTGTACTGGGAAAAGAAGAGGTTCATACTTTTTATGGTGCCCCAAATCTTATTATAGTGTTTGCTGATTCATCAGTACCATTTGGATTATCGGATGCAAATTTGGTTATTGGAAATATGCTAAATGCTGCAAGTGCTATTGGTGTTGATTCTTGCTATATTTGGCGTGCTAAAGAATCCTTTGAAACTGATCTGGGAAAAGAATTAAAAAGAAAATGGAATATACCAGATAATTATTTTGCCACAGGAAATATTGTTTTAGGTTATGGAAAAAAAGAAGGAATTAGAGCTCCATCTCCAAGAAAAAAAGATTACATAAGATATGTATAATAAAATATGTTTAAGATAGTAAAGAAAAAAAAACTTAATAAATTTGTTGTTCAAATGGAAATTCTTGCTCCTTTAGTTGTAAAAAAGGCTCTACCAGGGCAGTTTATAATTCTTAGAGTTGATGATAATGGAGAAAGGATTCCACTAACTATAGCTGGAATTAATAAAGAACTGGGAACAGTTAAAATAATCTTCCAAATTGTAGGTGCTACCACTTTTAAATTAAATCAGAAAAATGAAGGTGATTTTATTTTGGATTTTGTAGGACCTTTAGGTTTACCCACAGATATCAGTGAAGTAAAAAATATCTGTATTGTAGGAGGCGGGGTAGGTTGTGCAATAGCTTTACCTGTAGCTAAGGCATTTCATGATTCAGGTTCTAAAGTGACTACGGTTATTGGTTTTAGAAATAAAGAACTGGTAATTTTGGAAGACGAATTTAAAAATATTTCTGATTCACTTGTAGTTATGACTGATGATGGTTCATATGGCAAATCTGGTAATGTAACAATAGCTTTAAATGAAATGCTAAATTATGGTATTAGATTTGATAAAATTATAACTATAGGTCCATCCATAATGATGAAATATGTGGTTCAGACAGCAAAACCTTATGAAATACCTGTTATTGTTTCCATGAATTCACTAATGATTGATGGAACAGGTATGTGTGGATGCTGTAGGCTTTCTGTTTGGGAAAATGATAAATATGTTACAAAATTTGCCTGTATAGATGGACCAGATTTTGATGGCTATAAAATAAATTTTGATGAAGTGATAAGTAGAAATAGTATTTATAGAGATTATGAAAAACATGTCTATGACAAGACATGTAATTTGTTTAGGAAAATTGATAATGATTGAAAGACATAAAATGCCTGTTCAGGATCCAAATCTTAGAGCTAAAAACTTTGATGAAGTATCTTTAGGTTATACAGAAGATATGGCAGTAGAAGAAGCTGGAAGATGTTTGAATTGCATTAATAAGCCCTGCGTAAGCGGATGTCCTGTAAATATTAATATCCCAGATTTTATTTCTAAAGTTAAAGAAAAAAAATTTAATGATGCTTATAAGATTATTTTAAAAACGTCTTCACTTCCTGCAATATGTGGAAGAGTATGCCCACAGGAAAATCAGTGTGAAAAAAATTGTACCATGGGAATTAAATATGAACCTGTAGCCATAGGGGCTTTAGAACGTTTTGTAGCTGATACTTGCACTGAATTGAATTTAAAAACTGAAGAGAACATAAAAGAAGAAATTAGAACAGAAGAAAATAAATCTGATAATTCAACATCTATAAAACATGGTAAGCGTAAAGTAGCTGTAATTGGTTCAGGCCCATCTGGATTAGCATGTGCTTCTGATTTAAATAAGATGGGTTATGACGTAAATGTATATGAAGCCATGCATGCTTTAGGTGGTGTTTTGGTTTATGGAATACCTGAATTCAGACTTCCTAAGAGAATTGTAAATAATGAAATAAATAATTTGAAAAAATCAGGTGTTCATTTTAATACAAATGTTGTTATTGGAAAAACCCTTTCATTAGATGATTTATTTGATATAGGGTATGAGGCAGTTTTTATTGGAACTGGTGCGGGGTTGCCTGTTTTTATGGGGATTAAAGGTGAAAATTTGAAAGGTGTTTTTTCTGCTAATGAATATTTGACCAGGAACAACTTAATGAAAGCATATGATGATGATTCAGATACCCCTATTATGAAGGCAAAAAATGTTGCAGTAATTGGTGGTGGTAATGTTGCAATGGATGCATGCAGAACAGCATTAAGATTAGGGGCAGAAAACGTTTTCTGTATTTATAGGCGCTCTGAAGTAGAACTTCCAGCTAGAAAAGAAGAAATAAAACATGCAAAAGAAGAAGGTGTTAAATTCCTTTTTTTGACTAATCCTATAGAGATTATATCTTATGATAGTAATACTAATGATAGTGGTATTAATGATGGCAAAAATGGATGTGTAAAAGGTCTTAAGTGTATAAAAATGAAATTAGGAGACCCAGATGAGAAAGGGCGTAAACGCCCAATAGCTATGGATGGAACTGAATTTCTTATTGATGTCAATCTAGTCATTATGGCCTTAGGTACAAAACCAAATCCAATAATAAAGAGCAGTAACCCCAATTTAAAATTCAATAAAAATAGTGGAATTATTATTGATGAAAACGGATTTACTTCTTGTAAGGGAATTTATGCAGGAGGTGATGCTGTTACAGGCTCTGCTACAGTTATTTCAGCTATGGGTGCAGGTAAAAATGCAGCTAAAGCTATAGACTTGTATCTTTCTTTTGGTGTAAATAAATAGTTATTATTAGATTATTGGAGTTATTAGATGATAAAAAAGAAGAAAAAAGATGTAAGTAATATAAAAGTTGATCCAGTAAAAATTAAGCCATTGTTTGGTTTGGAACCAGGTTTATGGCTAACGCTAGCTTATCTCCTAGGACTTTTACTTTTTTTATTTTTATTTGGTATTTTGCCAGATATCATAAATAAAGGCTCAAAACGTTTAACTTTTTCTTCCTCTGTTTATAATTGTGCTGTATATGTTGATGGTAAATATGTTGGTGGTACGCCTTTTACTGCTAAAATATCCAGTGGTGAACATGAAATTGTATATAAAAAAAATGATATTTTAGTTGATTCATTTAAAGTTGAAGTATCACATCCTGTTTTCTTTGCATATTTGTTTCCTAGATATCAAAATATTCATTCTTCAGTAAAGTTAAATAATCAGATTTATTTGGCAGTTCTAAAAGAATTTTTTCAAAATTTGATTAACTATTCTGCTATTCAAAATTATGATTCGGTATATCATTATCCACCGTTATATACAGATTTTGTAAAAACAGTGTCAGATTTTGATGATTTTAATATAGAAGTTTTAAATTTATCTGCTTCTTTTATTACATCTCAGGAAATGCTTTCAGACGCTAAAAATGCTTTTTCCTTGATTAATTACAACTATGATTTTTCTAATTTAGAAAAGGAAATTCCAATTAAATATTTCAATAGGTTTAATGTTTCAGACAGTACTTCAGTATTAGGAAATAAAGATATTTTGTTAGATGAAGTCTTTAATGATACTTTGATAAATATAAGCGGGCATTTTGTAGAAAACGTACCAGAACCATTTTATATTTCAGATGTTGAGGTTTCAGAAATTTTATATAGTTATTTTTTATCAGAAAATGCTGAATGGAAAAAAAATAATTTAGATAATTTGGTAAAAGAAGGTTTAGTAGATAATTTTTATTTAAGTTCAATTCTCTCTAACTTTAGTTCTGTAAGACCTATAAAAAATATAAGTTATTATAGTGCCTGTGCATTCTGTAGGTGGCTCTCTGAAAAAACAGGTAAAAATGTTTTTTTACCAACAAGCAGTGAGTGGATGCAGGCTGCGGCAGTCAGTAATAAAAATTATGAACTTCAGAAAAACAGTATCTTAAATAATTCTGATGAAATTATAGCTATGCTTGGTGGTGTTTGGGAATTTACATCATCTGATTATTTACCTTCTTCTGAAGTTGAGGATTTCTTAGATGAATTTGATTTAAATACAGAGGTTGTTGTTAAAGGTGGAAGTTTTGTGAATTCAGTTTCAGATATTGATATTAACTCTATAGGGGTTTTTCCTAAAAATATGACTTCTGATTATATTGGATTTAGAGTTGCCTGGAGATAATTTATGAGTAAAAGTGATACAATAAAAGTTCTTCAGATAAATAAAAAGGCATATTTTAATTATATTGTTTTGGAAGATTTACAATCAGGAATTTCTTTAGCAGGGACAGAAGTAAAAAGTATCAGAGCAGGCAAGTTTTCATTTACGGATTCTTACTGCAGAATAATAAATGGAGAACTTATACTTATTGGTTTACATATTCAACCATATGAAAAGGGTTCAATTTTTAATCATCAAATTGATAGGAATAGGACTCTTTTAGTTCATAAGCAGGAAATAAAAAGATTCAGAAGAAAAGTTGAAGAAAAGGGTTTAACATTAGTCCCTACAAAAATTTATTTAAAAGGTAATCTAGTAAAAGTACAGATTTCCCTTTGTAGAGGTAAAGATTTACATGACAAAAAAGAGGCAATTAAACAGAGGGATTTGGAAAGACAAGCTAAAAGAGAGTTGTTTTCATACTGACTTTATATTGTATTTACGTATTGGAAATTATTAAATATACTCCTAAAAATGAGATTAAATTTATTTAGGTATTTGAAGTTTTCAGGTTTTCTTCCTAATGGCTCATACAGATATATTGAATTTGAATATTCAAATCATGAATTAAGATATTCTATTAATGATGGTACATATATAAGATCTGATATTTTCGGTTTATCCATTTATGATTCTGGTACTGTAAATGGAGAAGATGTTACAACTTTTATAGAAACTATCTTAAATTCTCTAATAGTTCAAAATGACAATTTTTCTTTTGTTCCAATTCATGAATGTCTATGGTGGTATGAAATAAAAATAGGAAATGAAATATATCAAAACAGGGGAAGAATTTATAATGAATACGTATATTTTCTTTTACACATTCTAGATCAGTTTTTTGGACCATATGGAAAAATATTAACGGGAGCAATTAAGGGACTTAATATTGACTATATTGATAATGAAAACGATATTAAGGAATCATATAAAATTAATTTTGAGGAAGATATGATTAATTACAGTTCTTCTTCTAAAACTGGAAAAATCAAATTAAATATGTTTTGTCCAGCAACAATTCTTTTTAATATTGCTACTGTTACTTACTTTTCTGATTGTTTTGAAGATAATAAACTTGAAGATGATTTTTTAAAAGAAAATATTCCTACTTTCAAATTTGAATTTTCATTTTATAGAGATAAAAAAAGGACTTTTACTATTATAGATGATGACTTGTCAGAAGAGATAGAAGAATTACTTAGTAGTTGTTCTAAAATACTGAGTATTTATTTATATGGAAAAAGATTTTTAACAGCAGGTTATAGTGTTAATTATTTAAGTAACAAATCATGTGTTTTCTGTAATGTTGTATTTAATTATAAAGATGAAACAATTAATAAATGGTATAAATATGATTATAAAAATATAAAGAAAGGTGATAAGGTTTTAATACCTTACGGAGAAAAGAATCAAATTTTTATAGCTAAAGTAAAAGAAATATATTCTTCTGAATTTGTTGACAATCCTCCTGGAGTTTCTCTTGATGAAGTTAAGGATATTTTTGCTATTTATTATTAAGTTAAATTACCAATCAAATAATCACTTATAAATGGTAGATGAATTTTAGTTGAAAAAATTTGAGTTAATTTGGGGTTAATTATGAAAAGAAATAGAACAAAAAAAAATTTTTTGGAATTTGAATATGAATGTTTTGAATTTGGTTCTGGACAGTTTAAAATAGAACAGGAAAAAGATGAGTTGTTTTTATCAGCTAAACAGTTAATGTTTAAAGATGAAAAAAATAATTATGAAATAAATAAAAGAAAGATTGACATATCCCCAGATGAATTTTTAAAAAAATTATTTGCTATGAGAATGGGAGAGTGGGAAAATCTTGATTTTTTTGGTGAATCTAAACAAAAGTTAGGTAATGTTATTAGTTCATGGAGTATTACAATTGATTTTGATTCATTAAAATTAGATGGAAAAGCATCTTTAGACTATCCTTTTTCATGGTTTTCCTTTTTGTATATGGTTGGTAACTGGTTACCTGAAGCATTCTTTGTAGAAAAAGATCCTATTCTTGCTTGTGAAATAATGTTTGAAAGAAACTATGATAACAAAAATGAGTCAATTTATGTAAACAGTATAGATAATTCTGTATCATATGACTTTCTTTTTGGTCAAATGGTAATAAAAGATTTTAAAGGTACTTATACTTTTTTTACTGATTTAAATGATGTTTTGTCTAATATGAATAAATACAAAAAGGAATCAGATGATGTTGTTCATACTTTAATTCTACAGGTTAAGATTATAAGAAAAAATTCTGAAGTGATATATAAGAAGGAAAATACAAATAATTTCGGTATTTGGGGGGATATGGTTTTTTCATTGTTTTCTGATTTGTATGATGAATTTAAAGAACAATCAGCCTTGACTATTAGTTTGGGTTTAGCTAATATGGATTAACCTCTTTAATCACAGCTAGTGATTCAATTTTTGTCCGTAAGGAGGAACTTATGAAAGGATATGAGTTCACAGTTATTCTGTCTGTTGATGATGAGTTAACAGATAAAGGTTTGACTTTTATTAATGATGAATTTGCCAAAAATAATGTTAATATCATTAAACAGGAAGATTTAGGTGTTAAGCTTTTAGCTTATCCAATAAAAAAACAGGATAAAGGTCATTATGTTTATTTTGAAATAGAGGCTGAACCTAATTGTATTAATTCTATCAATAATGAATTTTTATTACAGGGCTCAATTTTGAAGTTTCTATTTGTTTCTAAATAATTTGTTTATTATTTGTTTGATAATTTTATTATCTGATGATTTATTAGGGTTATAATTATGGCTATAGATGTTAATGTAGTGGTTTTAATTGGAAGGCTTACTAAGGACAGTGAGTATAAGGCTTTTCCGTCAGGAGGAGGGGTCCTCAGGTTTTCTATTGCTGTAAATAGAAGGAAAAAAGATGGTGAATCATGGGTGGATGATGTTGGTTACTTTGATATTTCACTTCTAGGTAGATCTGCAGAAACTTTAAGGCCATATTTAATAAAGGGAAAGCAAGTAAGTGTTTACGGAGAACTTAGACAAGACAGGTGGGAGCAGGATGGTTCTACTAAATCTAGAATTTATGTCCAAGCAACAACTGTTCAGCTTTTAGGATCAAATTCCACAGATTCCACATTTGAAAATGGTTCTTCAGTTAAAACTAAATCTGCAGATTATCCAGATAATATTGATATGGGACCAGAAAGATTTGATGATTATAGTGAAGTTCCATTCTAAATTTTTATTTTATTAAAATCTAATAGGAGAATATATTAATATGAGTTTTGATGATTCAGAAAAAGATATGTCAGTTGAAGGCAGTTTTAGAGATAAAAAAAATAACGGAAAACGTATGGTATTTAAAAAAAGGTTCTGTAGATTCTGTTTAAATAAAATAGAGCCAGATTATAAAAATTCAGAACAGCTTAAAAAAAGTATTTCAGAAAGAGGTAAAATACTTCCAGCTAGAATAACTGGAACATGTGCAAAACACCAGAGAATGGTTGCCTCAGAAATAAAGAAAGCCAGAGTTTTAGCATATCTTCCTTTTGATAAACAGTGATATGGGGATAAATGAAAGAGCAGGGTTTTTTCTACCAGTATTAAGCATTATTTTTTCTGTTTTGCTTTCTCATTTAAGTTTTGGTTTTTTGCTGTTTTCTATACCTGTACTTTTGGTTTGCCTAAGATATGATGATTTAATTAAATCCGTATCAATTTGTATAATAATGTCAATTTTAGTATTGTTTTGGTCATTATTTGCAGGTTTAAGCGGATTTTCTTTAATTTTATTTGTTTTTTATTTGCAAGTTTGTATCTCTGTAATTATATATGTATCGCTAAAGAAATTCAGTGATTCAGTTTTGAGAAAAATAGTTATTTCATCTTTATCATCTGTAATAATTTCTATTGGTTTTGTTTTTTACTTGTATCTAAGTTCTAATTCAGAAGATTTTTTAATGTCATTAGCTAATGAGTTCTTTACTGTGTTATCCATTTTGGAAGTAAATTTTGGCTCTGCTACAAATAATTATGTTTATCAGTTAATTGAATCATATGATTTTTTAAGAATTATAAGTTGTGTTATATCTTTTATTTTTAGTTTGTTTTCTTTTTGTTTTTCAGTTTTGGCATCTGAGTCCAGTATAAGCAGATCTAATTTAGTTAAAGGAGACTCAGTTAAAGAAATAAATCTTTCTTTTATGAAAGTTCCTTCTAATTATTTTATATTGTTATTACTCTGTTGTTGTCTTTTTATCATATCCATAATTACAGATTTTTTTCAGTTATGGATGCAACTTATTTTTTTATTTTTATCTATTTGGTTTGCTTCTTTTTATCTTATTAATGGTATCTCTTTATGTGTTTATTATATAAAAAAGAAAAGACCAAATTTTACTGTGTTTACAGTTTTAATGATTTTATTTATTTTTATGTTTATTCCAATTTTTAATTTATTAATCTTAATTTTTTTGGTATTATTTGGTATCATGGAAAGATGGATAAAATTTAGATAAGGATTTATAAGGAAGGAAAAATGATGAAAATTATTCTAAATCAAGATGTACCTAACCTTGGAGAAGAGGGAGATGTCTGTGTAGTAAAAGATGGGTATGCCCGTAACTATCTTTTACCCACTGGTGCAGCGGTAATCTACAACAACACAAATTTATCAATTTTTAAAAGTAGGGCAGAGGCTATAGAAAAGAGGAAGATTGCAAAAAGAGAAGCTTCCGCTGATTTAAAGACTAGATTAGATAATGTTACATTAGAATTGGTTTTAGCAGCTGGTGAATCAGGTAAACTTTTTGGTTCTGTAACTGCTTTAATGATTCAGGAAGAATTATCAAAGTTGGGTTTTGATATTGATAAGAAAAAAATAGAAGTTGCTTCACATTCTATAAAAATGATTGGTAATTATACAGCTAAAATTCATCTTTATGAAAATGAATCATCAACTATTAAGTTAGTAGTTAAATCTGAAGCAGAAGTTAAAGCAGCCGCTAAAGAAACGGCTAAGGAACCAGTTGAAAAATTACCTGAAAAGAAAGAAAAAGAGTAATAATACACTTAGTAACACTTAGTAATATATGGCAGAATTATTTGGTAAAGTCCCACCTAATAATAAAGATGCTGAACAGGCGCTTTTAGGATCTATATTAATAAGAAATAATGCATTAGAAGAAGTCCAATATATTCTTGATAAAAATGATTTTTATGTCATCTCTAATCAGAATATATGGGATGCAATTATTAAGCTAAAAAATAAAAGTCCAGGAATAAATGTTGATATAGTTACACTTACAGATTTTCTTGCGGAGTTAGGTACTTTGGAAATCTGCGGTGGTGTTAACTATATTGCTTCTCTTACTAACTCTGTATCTGCTATAAATGCCACCTATTATGCTCAAATTATAAGAAATAATTCATTGAAACGTCAGTTACTTGAATTAGCAGTGACTTTGTCTGATAAGGCTTTTGATATGTCAGAAGATGTAAAAAAGTCTATTGATGATATAGATATGAAGTTAACTGCCATGAGTCTTAATATAGGTACAGATTCATATATTCCATCAGGTAATATATTATACCGTGTCCTTGATGATATACATGATAAAATGGCTGGTAAAAAAGCCAGCGGACTTATGTCAAATTTTAGTAAATTAGATTTCTATCTAGGAGGATTTAAACCAACAGATCTTATCATTATTGGTGCTAGACCTTCAGTTGGAAAAAGTGCATTAGCTTTATCAATAGTTCATAATATGGCATTTAGAAATACAAATCCTGTAAAGATTGGTTTTTTCTCTCTTGAAATGTCAGGTGATATCATAATGGAACGTCTTTTATCTAGGGAAGCTTCTATTAATTCTTCGGTTTTAAGAAATGGAAAATTATCTCCTGAACAGGATAGTGTAATAATGCAGGCTGCTAGCAGGATGTATGATAAAGCGGCAAATTTACTTATTCAAGATACTCCAAATATAAGTTTACTTGAAATAAAAGCTCAAAGTAGAAGGATGGTTAGGGAAGAGCATGTACAACTTATAGTTATAGATTATTTACAGCTTATAGAAGTAGATGATTCTGACCTTAGAAAAAGAGCTAGACATGAGCAGGTATCTGAAATCTCCAAATCTATTAAAAATTTGGCCAGGGAATTAAAAATTCCATTAATATGTCTTGCACAGGTGAATAGAGAAGCTGGTAAAGAAAGGGAACCTATTCTTGCTGATCTGAAGGAATCAGGTTCTATAGAACAAGATGCTGATGTTGTTTTATTACTTGATGATGAACAGAAAAGAATTAATGCTGATAAAAATAAAGATGAACAGATTGATCCTGAAAATACTGACGTAAAGATAAAAGTAATTGTTGCTAAACAAAGAAACGGCAGTACAGGAGCTTTTAATTTATTGTTTAGATCAAAATATGTTTCATTCCTTGATTATGAAGATAATTAGAAAATAACTAAAAGAGTTTTATTAATATGGGGATTAGTATAAACATTGTTAATAATCCTAAAATCTGCAGAGCCATATATGTTTTTGCTTTTAATGGTTTTCCTATTAATAATTCTATAAGACCTGTAACTATGAGTCCACCGTCTAAAATTGTTACAGGTAAAAGGTTAGCTACACCTAAAGAAAGACTAACACTACCTAATACATATAATACTGTTCTAATTCCTGTATTAAAATCTACGCTGAAACCTGTTTCTATTGTTTCACCTAGGGTTAGAGATGCAGATAAAGTTCCATTAAACGTTTCACTAACTTTTTTTCTCCCTAAAATTAATGATTTGATTGATGAAATAAAAGAAGCAGTTTCATCTATACTTTCACCTAATGCTAAATATAGAGATAGTAGTATGTTTTTACCCGCTTTTTTTTTCTGATAGGTCTCTCCATATGGTAGTAGCCCATATAAACCATTTATAGGCGTTACTTCATATATACCAGTATCAGTGGTTATGGTTACTGTTTTATTATCAAATTTTGAAAGGTAATTCTGAATATCTGACCAATCATTCATAATATTGCCATCAATAGATGTAATTATTTCCCCACTGCTAATTCCAGCTTTTTCTGCTGCACTTACTACAGTACTATAATTTGATGAATCTGTTGTTAATCTTATTTTAGACGTGTAAACAGTGCTGATAGATGTTAAACATGAGAGAAGAGTAAAACAAAAAATAGTAAAAATATAGTTTGCAAAAGGTCCTGCAAAATAAACAATAATCCTTTTAATTGGACTCACTGAATAAATAGAGCCTTCTTCACAGTGTTCTATATATTTTGTTTTTTTTTCTAATGCCATTTTTAGATCATCTTTTCCAAGCATTTTAGTTGAGCCTCCAAAGGGGATGGCTCTAAGTTCAAATTTTGTATTTTTTTTCCCAAATGAATGTATAACAGGCCCAATTCCAAA
This sequence comes from uncultured Spirochaetales bacterium, assembly GCA_902773355.1. Classification (GTDB taxonomy): domain Bacteria; phylum Spirochaetota; class Spirochaetia; order Sphaerochaetales; family Sphaerochaetaceae; genus CACYEI01. The sequence goes on along the minus strand of CACYEI010000066.1, from coordinate 6,411 downwards.
AGAAACACTTTCAACTTTGATTTTACATAATTTTGCTGATAAAAAATGACCAAATTCATGAATAAGAATCATTATACTCAGTCCAATAAAACCTATAATTAAACAGATAAAGGTAGAGAAATTGAACTGCATATTATTTTTTTTACCTCATTATATGTATCAAACAAGTCATACAACGTTCGTTTTTTTGTCATAAAATTAATTTTTAATGCTTTTTCTATATATTTACTTATTTCTAAATAACTGATTTTATTATCTAAAAACAGTTCTACTGCTATTTCATCTGCACAACAGAAGATTAGTGGTTTAAGATTATTTGGTTGATCATTTTCTATTGTTGAATATGCCACTTTTAAAAGTGGAAATTTAATTAAATCTACATTACTAAAGTTTAGATTAATTCCATCTGAAAAATCTAATGGTTTTGAAAAATTTATTGTTTTTAATGTTTTATCTTTTTCTGATATTGCATTTAGTATAGGAAAAATCATACTAGGAGGGGATAATTGGGCATATATCTGTCCATTCTTACATAACACCATGGAGTGAACAATACTATTTGGATTAATAACTACATTTATCTTATCACTGTTGAAATTGAAAAGATAATGAGCCTCAATAACTTCTAATCCCTTATTAGCTAATGTTGAACTATCTATAGTAATTTTTTTTCCCATATTCCATGTTGGATGATTTAAAGCGTCAGATATTTGAATTTTTGACAAGTCTTTAATATCCCAATTAAGAAAAGGTCCACCACTTGCCGTGATAATTAATTTATCAATGTATTTTCTTTTATGAGCTTTAATTAACTCATAAAGGCATGAATGTTCACTATCCACAGGTATTATTCTAATTTTCTTTTTTTTTGATTCCTTAAAAAGATTAAATCCTCCAATTACAATGCTTTCCTTATTTGCTAAAGCTAATATTGTATTTTCTTTTAAATCTGATTGAAAACATTTTATAGTTGCATTTAGTCCTGCAGCGGAGCTAATACCATTTATAATTACATCAGGTTTTAAAAAGGAAAGCATATCTATAACGGAACTATATAATTTAATATCTGTATTGTTATTAGTACTTTTTAGACATGTTTTTTCATTTGAATTAAAGTCTTCATAACAAAGACTATTAATATTGTAATCTTGACATATTTTTATTGCTTTATCTAAATGGTTATGGGCACTTACACCTATAATTTTGATATTATTCTTAAATGAACTTATACCATTTAATGAATTTGTACCTATACTTCCTGTAATACCTAAAATAATAACTTTAATCATAATAATGCCATTATAAGATAGAAGAAAGGAGCTGAAATAATAATAGAATCAATACTGTCTAGTATTCCACCTCTACCTGGAAATATGTTTCCAGAATCTTTAACATTTGCTGAGCGTTTAAAGACACTTTCAATTAGGTCTCCTACATTTGCAGAAATTGATATTACAGAGCCTAAAATAATTTTTATAATAAAATGCATATCAGAGATTTTGTCTTTATATAAATAAGTTAATAAAAATGTCATTAAAATAGTACAAATAAAACCACCTGTAAATCCAGCTATACTTTTTTTAGGGCTGACTTTTATCATTCCTGAATTGTTTTTCCCAAACAAGCATCCAAATACATATGCAAAAATATCATTTGTAAAAACAAGAATAATAAAGAGCAATAACATATATGAATTTAATATTTTAAGAGATAACATTTTTATTATAAACATAATGAATAGGGAAGGGTATGTAATTACCAAAAATTTTTTTGAAATATTATTAATAGAATTTTTAAAATTTTCATTTGTATTTATAAATATTTCTTCTACCATTGAAATTATAACTATCATTATGTACGAAAAAAAGGCAAAATTAATTCTAGTATCTGTATAATACAAATTTTGTAGATATTGAATAATATTTGGTATAGCAGATAAAAAAGCCCATATTGAAATCTTTTTTAAAACTAATTTACTCATTTCTATTGATCCAAATATTGATATTAAGATACACAAGATACTAAAACCAATAAAGTTGTAATCATTTAGTAAAAAAATAATGATTATAATAGAAGGAATTCCTATAAGGCATGTTAATAATCTTTTAAAAAAATTTCTATTGTTCATATTATTCTATTCAATTATTCAATATTCCCAAATTTTCTTGTACGTTTTGAAAATACATCCAAACATTCAATTAAATCTGTTTTATCCCAATCAGGCCATAATTTTTCTGAAAAATAGAGCTCTGAATATGCACTTTCCCAAAGAAGAAAGTTACTTAATCTCATCTCTCCCGCTGTTCTAATAATTAAATCTGGAGGAGGAACATTTGGCGAATCTAAATTATCATTTATGTCCAAAGCAGTAATAGATAATTTTCCAGTTTCCTTAACATTTACTAAATTATTTGATAAGAACCTGTTCACAGCTCTAACTATTTCATCCTGTCCACCATAATTAATTGCAAGTACAACATTAAGTCCAGTATTCTGTTTTGTTGAATTCATTGTTTTTTCTATACCTTTATATGATTCTACTGGTAGAGATTTTATATCACCTTTAAACAAAATTTTTATATTGTATTCATTGAAAAAATTAAGTTCATCAGGAAGTTTATTTGCTATCAATTTCATTAGATAGTTTACTTCCTGAATTGGTCTCTTCTTATTCTCTGTGGAAAAAACATATAACGTTAAATAATCTAGTTTTAGTTCAGATGCGGCTTTTACTATTCTTTTACATGCTTTTAGACCTTCCAAATGGCCAGCAGGTCTAGGAAGATTTTTTTTCCTGGCCCACCGTCCATTTCCATCCATAATAATAGCTAAATGCATAATTTAAGATTAGAAATTAATAATTTCTTTTTCCTTATCATCAGCCAGTCTGTTTATCTGGTTTATATGGTCATCTGTTAGCTTCTGAAGTTCTTCTTCACCATGTTTTTCATCATCTTCTGAAATAGAGCCTGTTTTTTGTAATTTTTTTATTTCTTCCATTCCATCTCTACGAATATTTCTTATGGCAACTTTAGAAGTTTCAGCTATGGTTTTAGCCTGTTTGGCTAATTCTTTTCTTCTTTCACCTGTTAGAGGAGGGAATGCTATTCTTAAAATTTTACCATCATTAGATGGATTGAATCCTAAATCACTTTTTTGAATAGCTTTTTCTATAACAGAAAGAAGGTTCTTATCCCATGGCTGAATTACAACCAATCTAGCTTCTGGAACCGAAATAGAGCAGACCTGACTTAATGGTGTTTCCTGACCATAATAATCAACTTTAATTTTATCAAAAACAGAAGCACTTGCTCTTCCTGTCTTTAGGTTTGAATAATCGGAATTCAAGTTGGAAACACTTTTATCCATTTTTTCTGCACAATTATTGATTATGGACTGCATTTTCTTATGCTCCAGCTCTTAGCCTGACAAATTTAGTTATACTTACATCTGCTGAGTTGTCTTTATTGAACTTTGCCAATATTTGAGAAATGGTCAAATTATCATCATTATATAGCTGACCTATCTGATTCATAAGACAAATTTCAGAATAGTGTTTAGTTAATTTTCCACGTACAATTCCTTCTAATACTTTTTCAGGTTTATCCATAGATTTTACCTGAACACGGAAGATTTCTAATTGTTCGTTTTCATAATCCTTAGGAACTGAAGCTGTGTCTAAATATATTGGATCTGCAGCACATACATGCATAGCCATATTTTTTGCTAATGTTTTGAATGCATCAGTAGAAAAAATGTTACTGTTAGAAGCTTTAAATGAAACTAAAACTCCTATGGCTCCATCAGAATGGTTATAACCTTGTACATATTCATTTGAGCTAGTATTAAAAACATGCATGGCCTTAATACTCATATTTTCATGAATAGTGGCAATAAGGTCTTTTACCTTATCTTCCATATCTGATGTAATTTCCGTATAACCTTTATCAAGTACTAAATCACATAAACATTCACCTAACTTTTTGAATTCGTCATTTCTAGCAACAAAATCTGTTTCACAGGTTACACTAATTATTACTGCTTTATTCTTGTTGATTTTAAAAGTAATTCTTCCTTCTTCAGTTGCTCTGTCAGCTCTTTTTTCAACTGCTGCCAAGCCTACTTCTTTTAGGTATTTTGCAGCTCCAGAATAATCTCCATTAGACTGCATTAAAGCTTTTTTACAATCCATTATGCCAGCATGCGTTTCATCACGTAGCTTTTTAACCATATCCATTGTTATTTCCATATTTTACTCCTCATTATCGTAGTATTTTGAGTTAAATTCTTCATCGTTTACATTATCTTCTGGTTTATCAAAATCAGAGCTGTTATCCATATTATCATCAAAATCTTCTTCTTCTGAATAATCATCTTTAGTTATTCTGATGTCTTCAGGAATATTTGTTATGTCTTCAGCATCCATTTCTGGTAAACCTGAAATAATTTGTATTCCAGTATCATTATCTGCATCTAATACAGCATTTGCTATTATTTCAACAAAAAGACTTATTGCTCTAATTGCATCATCATTACCAGGAATAGGGTAGGTTATATCTGTTGGATCGCAGTTTGTATCTACTACTGCTACAACTGGAATACCTAATTTTTTAGCTTCTGCTATAGCTATACTTTCTTTTCTAGTGTCAATTATAAAGATTATACCTGGAAGTTCTGTCATATTTTTTATTCCACCAAGATTTTTTTCTAATTTTAATTTTTCTTTGGAATAAAGAGAAACTTCCTTTTTAGTTAAAGAATTAAATGAACCATCAGAGGACATTTTTTCAATCTTTTTTAGTTTTGATATTGATTTTTTAATTGTAGAAAAATTTGTAAGCATACCGCCTAGCCATCTATTATTAACATATGGCATATTACATCTTTCTGCTTCTGACTGAATGGTTTGTTGAGCCTGTTTTTTAGTGCCAACAAATAAAACTGATTTACCTTTTTGAACTTGTTCTCTAACTGCATCATAAGCTTTAATTATGCAGTCTGTAGTTTTTGATAAATCTATGATATGAATTCCATTTCTTTCTGAGAAAATATACTCAGCCATTTTGGGATTCCAACGTTTGGTCTGATGACCAAAATGAACGCCTGCTTCAAGCAGACTTTTCATTTCAACTACTGCCATTATATGACTCCTTACATTTGGTACTTAAGTACCCCCTGCTACTATATCTCTCCATACGGAGGAAATTTACATTTAATACATAGCTTTAGATATGTATCAAACGCATGATTTTATTATTTCAGAAATTTTTTGAATTGGCAACCCAACTACTGTATTTAAATCACCTTCAATTTTTTTTATATATTTTTTAAAATTTCCATTTACCTTGTATGAACCTGCAGCCCCTATCCATTCTTCACTTTCAATGTATTCCATAATTATTCTTTTATCAATTCTCTCAAAAGTTACATCTGATACGTCATAATTATTAAAAATCATTTTTTTATAGTAAAGGCTGAATCCAGTATATACTTTATGTGTATTGTTACTTAATAAATTTAATTGTTTAATAGCTTCTTCTTTATCTTTGGCTTTCCCTAAAATTGTATTATTTATACATACAACAGTATCTGCACTTAAAGCAGTAAGTTCTGTAGTAAAATAAGTACTATTTAAGTATGATTTCATTTTTAAAGACGCTAAAGAAGTAACTAATTCAGAGGGTATATGAGATTTGATTTGGCTTTCATCTATATGTGAGGGATGAATGATTACATCCAATCCCATGTCTTTTAACAAAACTGCTCTTGATTCTGACTGACTTACTAAAACAATTTTTTCTATAGGATTAAAATAATTAACCATGTATTACATCCCCTACCAGAGTCGAACTGGTGTTGACGGGATGAAAACCCGTTGTCCTAACCACTAGACGAAAGGGACAGTCATGAGCCGCATTGGATTCGAACCAATGACCCACGCCTTAAAAGGGCGTTGCTCTACCTACTGAGCTAGCGGCCCATTAATGCAACTCACGTACAAACTTATAACCTATTAAATAAAATTATTCAATAGTTAATCAATTAAAATATGTTAAATATTTATTATTGACTTGTTAATTATTTATTAATAAAAATTATTTTAGGGTTTGCGATTATGAAAAGATTATTTTATTTTTGTACAGTTATTATTTTTTCTCTATTGATTTTATTTGTTTCTTGTTCTGATGACGTGGCAAAAAATGTTATTATAAAATCTGATATAAATAACGCTAGTAATGATATTATTCTGAATTTTTCTGGTGTTTGGGTTGGAAATATTTCTTGTAATGATATAAAAAACAAAACAGAAAAAAATGGTACTGCATATTTGTATATAGATGAAAAATATAGTGGATATTTGTTTATTAATTATGACAATGAAAATGAAGTGTCTAAATTTGAATTAAGATT
>CACYEI010000065.1 GCA_902773355.1 uncultured Spirochaetales bacterium | reverse complement strand
TTGACCGTCCAAACATGTATCTATGAGCCAACCACGTTCTTGGCTCCAGTTCTTTAAGCCACGATAATAAAATTCTTTTTTTTCATCAAGGATGATGAATGGAATTATTTATTAATTCTGAATACCATCAGAAAGGTTAAATATTTGATTAAAAATGCGTTGTAATAAAATCAGCTTTAAAGTTAGTTCTAAAAATGCTGTTATAAGGTTATAAAGCTAGTCATTATGAATAAAGTTATTATGAGTTTGTTGCTATGATAATGAATGATAATGAAAATGTTTTTCAGCTTCTTTTCTGAATGTCTCAGTTTGCTTCTTAATTTCAGCCATTCTTAAACGTATTTTTTCAGTTTTGTATATGACATCTGGATATGCATTTGCAAAACGTCTGGCAAATAGATTCTTATCTGCTAATGTGTTAAGTATTTCTTTGCTTATTTGCTCTGTATTATCAGCTTCACTATGTTCAATACTGTTTTTTACAAGTTTTAGTACAAAATGAGAGAAGATGTAATCTGTTATCATTAATATAATTACACTTATGGTAAAGATGGTTTTTATTTTTGCTGTGAAGTGGCTGAATAAGTTCAGTAAAAATGGATTTGCTATTTTTATTACAATAACTCCAGCTATACCAAAAAGAAGTAAGTTACCAATCCAGATTCTGCCGTTCAGATTCATTGGTTTAGTGCTGTAATCCCACCATCTGGCGTGAAAGCGTTTTTCCATAAAGAAACTGGCCATGTATTCTACAAATCCACATAAAAAAAATGAGACAGTAAAAACTGATATGTAAGATGTTTCCATGTATGAGAAGTGTCCAATTATTTCTACTGCTAAAGTTATTAGAATACAGCCAAATCCATAAATTGGTAGATAAGGGCCAATAAGAAAACCTCTGTTAATAAAGCGGTGATATTGAATGAATTTCAGAATTACTTCCATACACCAGCCAAAAACTGAGTAAGAAAAAAACAAGAAAACTAAGTTGAATAAATAATCTTTCATGAGTCAGTTGTTACCTATGTTGTTATCTATATTATTATTTATATTGTATAAAATTTGTTTTATTTCAATTATTATTTTATCAATTTTTTCTTCAAGTTCGGATAATCTTTTTTGAACTACTATGTTAGCTATAAAATTTTCCTCAAAATCCAAGCATGTCAATATTAATCCAATATTTATATTTAAAGCTGGAATATTGTTAAGTGCATCACTAAATATCTGTAAATGGTTTTTAGCTTGTTCTAGGGCTTTTTTAGCTTTATAAATGTTGAAATGTTTAGCATATGAAAAGAAAGTTCCACCACCTAATATGTCCCAAACGCCTAATTTTTTAGCTTTAGCTGTAAGTGCTTTAACTTCCATTAGAGATTTAAGAGCTTGATTTCCTGTGAATTCCAATTCAATTTTTTTGTCATCATTCATAAAAAATTTCCAATATCTTTATTTATTTTTATTTTATTTTACAAAATAAAAAATTCAATCTGTAAATTCTGTAATAAATTCTTTAAATTATTCTAGATTATATACTTGATTATATAGGTAAATCTTTGGTTATAAATCTATAAATCCAATCATAAAATGATTTCTAAATAATTTTAAAATATTTTCAAAATAGAAGTTTCAGTCATAAATATTACAGTTGGAGTTTTTTTATAAAAATGATATAAAAAGCTATGTTTTCAAACATTTTATCTAATGAAATACTTCAGAATAGGGAACAGGAAAGAGAAAAGGAAGATGTCAGGTTACCGTATTATAGAGATACTACTGCCATTATACATAGTTCTCCATTCAGAAGATTAAAACATAAAACTCAGGTTTTTTTTGCTCCTGCAAATGATCATATATGTACTAGAATTGAGCATGTTTTACATGTGGCTTCCATATCTTCAACTATCTGTAGATCTTTAGGTTTAAATGATGATTTGGCTTGGGCCATAGGTATGGGGCATGATTTGGGGCATACACCTTTTGGTCATATAGGAGAAAAGATTATAAGTGATTTAAGGCAGGAAGAGGGACTTCCTAAATTTGAACATGAAATAAATGGCCTAAGAGTTGTAGATTTTTTAAGCCCACTGAATCTGACTTATGCAGTTAGAGATGGTATAGTTAGTCACTGTGGTGAGAGTTTTTTAAGGACACTTAAACCTGATTTTACTGTTAAGGATTTAAGTAAGGTAAAGAATAAACATGGTCTTATGCCGTCAACATGGGAAGGCTGTGTGGTAAGATTATCAGATCAGATAGCATATATGGGAAGAGATTTTGAAGATGCTGTACGTTTAGGAATAGTAAAACTTTCAGATATGCCTACCGTTTCTAGAAGAGTTTTAGGTTCAAAGAATGGAGATATTATTAATACATTAGTTGAAAACGTAATAATTAATTCAGAGAAAGAAGGTCTTATCTGTTTTAGTGAAGATGTTTATGATGCTGTTAAGGCATTGATAAATTTTAATTATACATATATCTATGGTTCTTATCTTTTAAGTGGTTATGAAAAGTATTTTAGAAGACTTATTAAGTTAATTTATGTTTATTTGGGAGAATTGCTTGAAAAATATGAAAAAACGCATGGTGATAAACGAGCGTTTGAGCGTGAAAGAAATATGCTTTCTGCCGGTTTTTATAATTATGTGGTGGAAATGAAGGATAGGTATATGAAACATGATGGTGATACTAAATTTTTAGTATTTGATTATATTTCGGGAATGAGTGATAATTTCTGTCTTGACTGTGCAAATGAAATTTTACGACCTGAACATTTGAATGATCAGATAGATAAAAGTCTTACTGGAAAATGGTTTGATATTGTTCCTGAAGATTTTAGTGATTATTCCTTATTTCCATAAAACTTGTGTGCTTAATTTGTGCAGAATATGTGATTAATATGGTGCGAACAAAAGCATGATTATAAATATCAACTTAATAAATGAGTGATTAATAAATACTATATTTTGAGGTTTAAACGTGTTAAATAATGAAATTCTTTGGTTTGTTTCTTTGGTGGCAAATTTTGTTTTTATAATGTTTGCTTTTAGAATTTGGGGAGAGAAAGGTTTACTTATATGGATGCCAATAAGTTGTATCACTGCAAATTTACAGGTTTTGAAAAATATAGTTGTATTTGGTTTAGAGGCTACTTTAGGAAATATTATTTATGCTACCGCATTTTTAGCTACAGATATTTTAAATGAGTTTTATGAAAAAAAAGTTGCTAAAAGAGCAGTTTGGTATGGATTTTATTCTTTGATAAGTATGACTGTTTTAATGCAATTATCTTTACTGTTTATTCCGTCTGAATCTGATATGACACATTCCAGTATGATTAATCTTTTTTCTTTTATGCCACGTGTTACTGTGGCTTCTTTAGTAGCGTATCTTGTTAGTAATATGCATGATGTATGGGCGTTTAGATATTGGAAAAAAAGAACTAAAGGTAGATTTTTATGGTTAAGAAATAATGCAAGTACGTGGGTAAGTCAGTTGATAGATAGTTTGATTTTTACGTTAGGTGCCTTTTGGGGAGTGTATGAATGGGATATTTTATGGCAGATTATTTTAACAACTTATTTGTTGAAATGGTTAGTGGCAGTAATGGATACATTTATGATTTATTTGGCTAGATTTTGGGTTAATAAAGGTAAGATTCCAGATTTAAAACCTGGAGCTGGATATTATGTTCAGTCAGCTGAATGATTATTTGATAAATTCTGAGGTTTTTAAAGAATTTAAATTTCAGAAAAATAAAAATATAAATATTTCCTCTACTGAATCCTATCCACTTTCACTTTTTTTCAGTTTATTGTTTGAAGAATTTAAATACAGGACATGGATTATCTGCCCTACGGAAGAATTGTCTAAAGAAGTTATAACAAATTTAACGGCATTAAATAAAAATTACATACTACTAAATTCTTCTGGCACTGTTCTGTATTCTCCATATGTTGAAGGGAACAGAAGCTATGAGATGTTAAATGGTTTGGCGTCAATGGATGAAAATTCATTCATTGTTACAAGCATTAGAGCTTTTTGCTCTCCAATGATTAGTAAGGCTTCATTATCCAAAACTCTTTTGGAAATAAAACGTGGAGATACAGTTAATTTTACAGAAATATCAGGTGTTTTGGCTGAAAGCGGTTATTATAGGGCAGATATAGCATTTTCACCTGGAGATTTTTCCTTACATGGAGAAGTACTTGATATTTTTCCATTTGGAAAAAATGAGCCGTATAGAATTTATTTGGATTGGGATTCTGTAAAAAAAATCTGTACCTATAACCCTGACAGTCAGCTTGTTACAGGTAATTTAGATAAGTTAAATATTCAGCTGGTTAATTCTTCTTCAGATATTAAATTGAATGAAAGAGCAGTTTTGGATTATTTGGATACAGAAAAAGATCTTTTTATTTTTTATGGTTTTACAGGTATCCTGTCTTCATATAACAGTTTGGTTAATGAAGCTAAATCAGTGTATAGAAGTATTTATAAAGAAAAAAAAAGTGTTGAAGATTTATCACATCCAGATGAACTGCTTTTAAATATAGAAACATTCAGTAAAGAATGTAGAAATACAGTTTTTGTTAATGATTTTAAAGAAGAAAGTGAGAAAGAAAAGATATATGATTTTGATATAGAAGCTCCAAGATCCTATTTTGGAAATATAACTTTTTTAAAGGATGATATTACCGGACTTAGTAATAATGACTGGAATATAAATATTATTTCAGGAACAAAAATTCAGCAGGACAGATTAGTTCAGTTATTAAGTGATTTTAATAATATTAATTTCAATACTCTTAAAATATCATCAGGTTTTTCTTTGCCCGAGAAACATTTGATTGTTATTACAGATACTGAAATCTTTGGGCATAGAAAAAGGGTAATTAAGACTTTACAAACTGTAAAAACAGATCCGTTAAGTACGTTTACAGACCTTCATGAAGGTGATTATGTTGTTCATGTTAATTATGGGATAGGAAAGTTTGTTAAGATAGAAAGGCTTCATGAAAGAGATTATATAAAAATATTATTTGCTGATAATAATACGTTATATGTCCCTATAGAGCAGGCTAATTTAATTCAGAAATATATAGGAAGCTCTGGGGAAGCCCCTAAGATGGATAAATTAGGATCAAATAGTTGGGAGAGTAAAAAAGCCAAGGCCAGAAAAAGCGCAGAGGATTTGGCTAATCATTTGATTAATCTTTACGCTAAAAGACAGAACAGTCATGGTTTTGCTTTTAATAAGGATAATGACTGGCAGTTAAGATTTGAATCATTATTTGAATTTGAAGAAACAGAAGACCAGATTAGCTGTATTCAAGATATAAAAGATGACATGGAAAAACCTATAGTAATGGACAGGCTAATATGCGGGGATGTAGGTTATGGTAAAACAGAACTGGCGTTTAGAGCTGTTTTTAAAGCTGTAATGAGTGGCAAGCAGGCAGCTTTTCTGGCTCCAACTACCATTTTAGCGGAGCAGCATTTTAGAAATTTTAAGGAAAGAGCTAAGAGTTTTCCAATCACTATAGGCCTTCTTACTAGAATGGTTTCATCTTCTGATATTAGAAAAACCCTAAAAGGTTTGAAAGAAGGCAGTATAGATGTAGTTTTCGGAACACATAGGCTTATTCAAAAAGATGTAGTCTTTTCCAATCCAGGACTTCTGGTAGTAGATGAGGAGCAGAGATTTGGAGTTAAAGATAAAGAAAGAATAAAATCTTTTAAAACTAATATTGACTGTTTGACTCTTAGTGCTACACCTATACCTAGAACTCTATACATGAGTTTATTAAAAATCAGGGATATGAGTTTACTAACTACAGCTCCAATTCAGAGAAAGCCAATAAAAACCGTTATTAAGGAATTTGATCTATCTTTGGTTAAACAGGCTATAGAATATGAAATAAACAGGCATGGTCAGGTTTATTATCTTCATAATAGGATTGATACTTTAGAAGAAACGGCAAATATGCTTAAGTCTTTAGTTCCTAGTGCAGTTATAGAAACAGCAAATGGTCAGATGGATGGTGATATATTAGAAGATGTAATGAGAAGGTTCATATATGAAGGTATAAACGTTTTAGTTTCTACTACTATTATTGAAAACGGGATAGATATTCCAAATGTTAATACCATTATTATTGATAGAGCAGACATGTATGGTGCGTCTCAGCTTTACCAGCTAAGAGGTAGAGTGGGGAGGGGTAGTGTACAGGCTATGGCATATCTTTTGTATCCTTCCAACTACGGAATTAGTGAACAGGCAATAAAAAGATTGAGGATTATCTCAGAGAATACAGAGCTTGGTTCTGGTTTTAAGGTTGCCATGAAAGATATGGAAATTAGGGGAGCTGGAAATATTTTAGGTAAGGAACAAAGTGGTTTTATGGCATCAGTTGGACTTGATATGTATTTAAGACTTTTGGATGAAGAAATATACAAGCTGAAAAATAATGAAGAAAAGCCAGATGATGATGTTTATCTGGAAATGGATTATTCAGGTTTTATTCCTGATTCATATATTTCAGATCCAAGCGTAAAATTTGAAGTTTACAAAAAGATTGCTTGTGTAAAAACAAAAGAAGAGCTTGATAATCTAACTGCACAGCTTAGAGACAGATTTGGTACACTTGATGATAGTATTTATAATCTGCTCTATATTAGTGAGCTTAAGATTATATGCAGAAAAATAGATGTCTATCATATAAAGGAAAACGCAGGTAATGTGAGTGTTGAATTTTCCAAGATTAGTAGTATTAACATGAGTCATTTAATAAATATGATTCAGACTTCTAATGGTGCTGTTAAGATAGATCCCAAAAAATTGAATTTTCTATATTTTAAAACAGAGGGGATAAGTCTAAAAGATAAGGCTTTGTTTATTTTGGAAAAATTACAGAGATTAATGTGAAATTTAATATGGAATTATACTATGGAAAAAACTATGGAAATAAGTAATGATGTATTGGAAAAAATTAGCTGTGTGGAGTATAGAACTGATCCCAATATAAGGACTATAAGAAGTTATTCATTAAGGGCACAGAAACTGGGAACAGAGCAAATAAAAGCCTTGAATGAACATGTAGATGAGTATGTTGTGTTTTTTGAAAATAAATTTATAGATTTAAATTTTATATTTGGAAATGATAATAAAGTCATAGTTGAAGTAGGATTTGGTAATGGTGAACGTTTGTTGGATGCAGCACTGAATTTCCCGGATTATAATTTTTTAGGCATTGAAGTTTATATTAATGGTTTTTCCAGACTTTTATATGAAATATCTGAAAGGAAATTGAAAAATATTAAGATTATGCGTTTTGACGCTAAAGATGTTTTGAAATATATGATTAAAAATGATTGCTTATATGGAATAGAGATTTTTTTTCCTGATCCATGGCCTAAGAAAAGACATAAAAAGAAGAGATTAGTAAATGAGGATTTTATAAATATTATATCTGAAAAATTAGTTGAATATGGTTATTTTAGAATGGTTACAGACTCAGAAGAATATGCGCTTAGTGTAAAAAAAATTTTAGATTTGGATAAAAGTTTTTCAGATTTAAATTTATTAGTCTTACTTAATGATAATAAAAAATTTACAAATGTAAAACAAATAATTAATCATACTTTAGTAACTAAGTATAATTTGAAAGCAAAAGCTGAAAATAGGGTTATAAATTCAATAATTAGATTGAAAATATAAAATTATTTTGCTACTATTTCACAATAGTTTTTGATTATGAAACTGGTTATATAATCGGTTGATTTTGAGTTGAAACATATTTTATAAGAAATATAAATACAGCACATGAATGCTGAAGTGAAGAAGGTGGGTATGTCTTTGGAAAACAGTACAAAAAGTAAAAAAAAGGGGTCTAAACTTAAGACTGTTGAAAATGTAGCTATGATTTCTGCCAAACAGTTAGCTCTAATGGCTTTAATATTTGTTGTATTGAGTATTGGATTCTTTCTGTTGTTAAGGAATAAAGGAACAGTCTCTGATTTTTTTGGACTAGATTTGACTACAGAAACTGAGACACTTTATTCTGCCATGTATTATGATGACGGCAGTAACTCAGGCACTTACATTCCACAGAATGTTAGAAGTTTGGATAATACCAAAATATACACTCCTGTAGTCATTGATTCTTCAACTTATAAAGACGTAGAGTTGTCTGATTTGGCTGAATTCATACTGGCAGAAGCTTTATCTGCCTCTGAAGATTCAGAAAAAGCTACTTCCATGGTTAATACTGTCAGTGCAAATGTAGATAAGTACAGTAATCCGTCTTTTATGAAAGAAATTAATGACAAAGTTGATTCAGTCTCAGAAATTGCTTTAACAGATGCTCAGGTGCAGAGAGCCGAATATTTGAATACTTTGGTTCCTGTAATTTCAGCTGCTGTAGAACGTGTTCAGACTTCATTACCGTCTGTTATGGATCAGACTCTAAAGGTTACAGATATGGCTTTAACGTTAAGAAGTTTATTTAGAGTTGTTGCAGGTGAGAATCCGTCAGAAAGCCAGATGGTAATGTCAGAGCTTAAAACCAGTGATATTTCCAATGAGTTGAAAAATACAGTAATGCCTGCCTTAGATGACATTTATGAATCAGAGCAGAGTGATGTAGAACTGATTGAACGTTTGTACGCAGAAATAATGAAGTCATATGATGATATTAGTACAGCCGTTCAGGAGCAGTTGGCCAGAGAACTTCAGGAATTAACAGACAGAGCAGACGAACTTGTTTCATTGATTGCTAGGTTGTCAAATGAAATAGGTGACTACAGATTGGATGTTGAAGATGCAGCTTCTAATGTCAGTTTGGATTTATCTTATGAAGATGCTCTAATTATTAAGGATACTATAGATTATGGTATAGCAGACTCAAATAAGAATTTAGATTTGATAAAATCCTATATAAAAGAGTTGGAGGATATTTCCAAGAGAAAACCAGATTCTGAATATTTGGCTAGTCTGGCTAAATCTAGTAAATCTGCTGTAGATAATCCAAACAAATGGATTAGGGAAATGAATGAATTTTCAGCTGCCAGTGCTTCAGTGTTAAGACAGTTGATAGCAGCTAATTATCTAGATGATATTTTGACAGATATTACCAAAACTGAAGGAACACTTATTGATACTTTAGACAGAGCAGAGATTGCATATCAGGAAATGATGGCTGATCCTAATTCCAGTACAGCTTTGTCAAATGCCATGATATTGGAACAGGCACGTGATATAGCTTCTAAGGCTTCAGATAACTTGGATGTGAATGAAAGTAAGTTAAATAATTTCTTAAGTGAATATTCGGATTTTGAAGAATTATTTGGAACTGTAGACAGGGCTTTAGAGTCTATAAATGTAGCTAGAAATATTATTGATGATATTAATTCATTTGTTGATAATGCAGAAAAAACTGACAGGATTATGGAAGTAGTGGCTTTAGCTAAAGACATAATCAATACTTCTGAACAGGAAGTGCTTCAGTCAAAAGATTTGTCATCTAGATCAGATATGATTTTATCTGAAATACAGTCTTATTTGAATAGTATTACGGATAATGTCTCAGATGTTCGTTCTTCTTTAAAAGCTGAAAAATCTGCTGTTGACGGTATAGAGTCCAATTATTACATGGGACAGGCTAAGTCAGCTTTAGATAAAGCAGATAAGAATTATGAAAACATGGCTTCTTATGATGAAGAGATTAAGAGTCTGTTGGAAGAAGCTGAAAGAAAACTTCAGGTACTTACAGATTTATCTAAACAGTATCCTGATAGTGAGCGTATAGCTGAGTTAAGAGATGAAGCTAAGAAAGATGTTGACCATATTAAAGAGGTTTACTCCATGATAAAGGATATTAAACGCACTTCAGAATCTCAGATATCTAAAGCTAAGAAAGAATACAAGAATGCTAATAGTAGTGATTCATTTAAGGCAAATAATCTTTCATTTGCCTTGGCTCCATATGCTATAAATATTCAAAAATTTGATGATTATAGATTTGATCCAGGTTCGCGTGTTACATTTTATAATTCAAGTTATGGATTTGGTGTAGATATGGGATATTACAGACGTTTTGGTAGTAATAAGTTCTCATTTGACTTAGGTGTTTCTGTTTCTGTTGAGTATTATTTATACTTTAATAAAGATAATTGGTTTGCTGATGAAGCTCTTGGTTCTACACGTCTTGTATTGAATGCTTATGCTGTAACTGGAATGACAGCTTCTATTTCTGATACTGTAGATTTCAGATTTGATATTGGTTTAGGTTTTAATTATCTTCGTTCAATTTCAGGAGGAAAGAATCCTGAAATGGATTATAGTGTTCCTAGACCGGCAATTACTACTAGGATAGGGGTAGCTATTAAACTTTTGGATAACTTATACTTGGATGTATATGGGAGAGGTTCAGTGGCAGTTGATTGGGAGAAGTTGACTAAAGGTGAAAGCTGGTTTGAAACTACATATAAGCAGTTAGGTCTATATGTGGGTGTAACGTATAAATTTTAAATAATCTGAATTATATAATTAAGTGTAATCAGTGGTTCTGATTACACTTTTTTTTAATATATTTTTTTCCAGTAGAAATCATTTATTCCATACTTACTTAAATTATAAGCATAAATTATATCTTCTTCAGTTGCATTTTCCCTGTTGTTATAATCAGCTATAGATCTTCCTAGAGTAATTAGATTTATTTGGTTCCTTGGATTTGAAACATTTATTACATCCTTTTCACTAAGTTTATGTAATATTTCTGATTCTTTATTTAACTTTACTAACGCAGATGTATTATAGTGTACTTCCCCATTAAAAGACACATTTTCTATATCTTTATATCTGAACTCTTGCCTGTCTTTGGCTTCTTCTATTCTACTAATATAATATGAATCATTTTTTTGTGTTATACTGCTGTTAATAAAAGTATTGTGTTCCTCAACAGGAAGTTTTATATTCAGTCTTTCAATAAGCGTTCTGTCTGCATTATTCCAAAAGTTTAAAATTTTATTATTTGTACATGTGCAAACCAGGTTATTTGAACCTAATGCTCCGCATGAACAGACATTCATGTTTGCAACTATAAGAAACCTGGATGGATAAGACAT
>CACYEI010000064.1 GCA_902773355.1 uncultured Spirochaetales bacterium | reverse complement strand
TGAATAGGTATAGTCATAAATAGGTTTCTATCCAAAACTAAATATGGTAGTAAGTAATCATTCCATAACCACATTATTTCTAAAATACCAACTGAAATCAGAGTTGGCTTTAATACAGGAAGTACTATTTGGAAAAAGGTTCTGACAGGACCACAGCCATCTATAGCGGCTGCTTCCTCCATTTCAAGAGGAACGCTCTTTACAAAACCTACAAACATAAATATAGCTAAGCCTGCGCCAAAACCTAAATATATAACTGGAATGGTAAATGGAGTATTTAATTTTAATACATCAGCAGTATGACTTAAAGTAAACATAACCATTTGAAATGGAACAACCATAGAAAAGACACACACTGTATAGATGATTTTACAAAATGCTGAATTTACTCTAGCAATATACCAAGCTGTCATAGATGTACATAAAAGAATGAAAAATGTAGATAAAATGGTTATTATAAAACTATAAAGAGCTGATAAATAAAACGGAACATTTGTCCCTAATGTCATACCAGTTATAAAGTTCTTAAACCCTGCAAACATCTCACCGCTTGGGATGGAGAATGTATTTGTTTTAACAAAAGTATTAACCTTAAAAGAATTTAAAATTACAACTATAACAGGAAATACCCATAAAACTGAAATAATTGCAAAGCAAATAGATAAAACAATTTTACCAATATGAAAATTTTTATTAGCTTTAAAATTAAGATCAGTAGAACTTAATTTATTACTCATATTACTCACTTTACTCACTGCTGAACCTCCCTTTCTCTTGTAAATTTGAGCTGTAAGAGTCCTATCAATGCTACAAGAATAAAAAAGATAACAGATTTAGCCTGAGTAACACCATGAGCCCATCTTCCACTCTGTGTAAAAGTGTTGAAAATATTAAGTGCCAGCATTTCTGTTCCTCTAACCTGTGATCCATTTGCCAAAACAGTTATTGGTTCACCAGCTGTTAATGCTAAGTTCTGGTCAAACAGCTTAAACCCGTTAGATAATGTTAAAAAAGTACAAATAGTTATGGAAGACATGACATTTGGTATGGTAATTTTCCACAATGTCTGCCATTTATTAGCACCATCTATCTTAGCAGCTTCCATCATGTCCTCTGGAATAGCCTGTAGTCCAGCTATATAAATTATCATCATATATCCTATCTGCTGCCATAACATTAGAATAATAAGTCCCCAGAAACCGTACTGTGATTTTTCAAGTATATTTGTTCCTGCATGGCTTAAAATTCCATCAAATATCATGGACCAAATATGCCCTAGAACTATACCACCTATCAAATTTGGCATAAAGAACACAGTTCTGAAAATGTTATTACCTTTAATCCCCTGAGTTAATGCATACGCTACCGCAAAAGCCAAAACATTAATCAAGACAGTAGATACTACTGTAAACAGAGCCGTATACCAAAAAGCATGCAAAAAACCTGGATCTGAAAAAGCTCTTATATAATTATCAAATAAGTGTCCAAATCCCAAAAATTTAGCATCTGTAACTACATTAAACTGAGTAAAGGATAAAGCAGCACCATGTAAAAACGGCCAAACAAAACCAATAACAAACGCAATAAGAGTTGGACCTACAAAAAGCCATGAAAACTTTCTGATAGGTGTTCTTATTAATCTACTGTTCAAATTTGCATGATCTCTTTTCTTAACTCGTTTACCAACTGCAGCAGATTGAGCCATATTCCCTCCTAAAAAAAGCAATTTTCTTTTTTACAATTTTCTGTAGATTTACAATTCTCTATATGAAAAGACAGGAAATTGTAAAAAAGAGCAGGTTAAACCTGCTCCATATAATTTTTGTAATTATTAGTTATTTACTACCTTGTACTGAGCTTCCCAACCCTGAACAAAAGCACTTACAACCTTTGACCAGTTAGAAGAATTCTGAGCTGCATCATACTGATTTAATGCTGAAACAACACCAGCTCTCCACTCATCTACGTTTGGAGTAAAGTTGAATGCCCATGTCATGACATATTTTCCCTGATTTGAATATTCATTAGCCTGTGCCAAGAATACGTTTTCAGGTGTAGCAGCATTTTTATAAGGAATAGAACCGAAAGTTTTAGCTAAAATAGCAGTAGCTTCAGGATCTGTTACCATCCAATACATAAAATCTAGTGTTGCTTCTATATCTTCTTTAGAAGCCTTAGCATTAACCGCCCAGCAGTTTTCAGTTCCACAGTTAAGTCCAGCTTTTTCTTCACCAGCTACACCACAGTAGAAAGGAATCATCTGTAATGTTGAAGGATCTAAACCATAGGTACCAACAAGTGAGTCATATTCCCAGCTACCATTCTGATAGAACACAGCTTTTTTGGTTCCAAATTCCTGCCCTGCATCAAAACCACCAGTAGCAAGTCTGTTTGGATTAACAGATGAATTGTTTATGTATAAGTCCCAGAGATTTTTAAAGTTTCCTAAGTATCTGCCTGTTATAGTTGCAGGTGTTGCTGTCCAGTTTCCAGCATCTCTTGATTCATAATACAAATCAATGTTTGCAAGGTGTCCAGAGAAACGCCATGATGAAGATGAATCCATACCACTTGATGTAAATGCATCAAAACCTAAGCTGGAAGATCTTCTGTGTATATCTTCAGCAATACGCTTTAATGAAGCAAAATTAGTTATATCACTGATTGAATAACCTGCTTTAGCAAGAAGTTCTTTGTTAACAATAATACCAAAAGCTTCATAACAGTACCCTATGGATGCTAATTCACCATTTGCTTTGTAAAGGTTATATGCGTCAGTATTAAGCTCTCCTGCTACCTTAGTACCAGTTAAATCATAGCAGTAATCTCCCCACTGCTCTACTGCTGCCTGATTTCCAACAACAAAGATAGTAGGCTTAGAAGATTTTGCCATTTCGGCTGTTAAAGTGGTGTTATATGTTCCTGAAGCAGCCGTAACAACGTTTACTTTAACACCTGTTTTTGAGGTGTAAAGACTAGCTAGCTCTTTTAAAGCTGAATCAGATTCAGGTTTAAAGTTCAACCAGTAAACTGATCCATTACCCTTTGATTCCGTTGGAGTTGATGCAAACAAACCTCCAAGAACAATAGCTACAAGAGCAATAACTATGAGTGTTTTTTTCATAATTTAGAATCTCCTATGTAGAAATTTTCATGGTCTAATTTTAAATGACCACAACATTTTATTTTAAATCCAAATATGATTATAGTCAAATTTTTTCTTATAAAATTGTGGTTATTAGGTTAATTGTTCCCACCTAAATAAAGATAATCTTTATTTGAGGTTAAGAATGAAGAAATTTTCAAACAGTTATGT
>CACYEI010000063.1 GCA_902773355.1 uncultured Spirochaetales bacterium | reverse complement strand
CATACAGCTACACATCTTCTTCATGCTGCACTTAGAAAGGTTTTGGGCTCACATGTTCAGCAGAAGGGATCAAATATTACAGCAGAAAGACTTAGATTTGATTTTTCACATCCTGAAAAAATGACAAATGATCAGATTAAACAGGTTGAAGATTTAGTTAATGATATAATAGACAAAAAGCTAGACGTAACTGTTAAAACCATGTCTTTAGATGAAGCAAAAGATAGCGGTGCTTTAGCTTTCTTTTCTTCTAAATACGGTGAAGAAGTTACAGTTTATTCCGTAGGAAATTTTAGTAAAGAAGTTTGTGCAGGACCACATGTAAAGAATACTGGAGAACTTGGACATTTCAAAATAGTAAAAGAGGAAAGTTCTTCAGCAGGAGTGAGAAGAATTAAGGCGGTATTAGAAAGGTAATGGGAGCAGCATCTACTGTTATTTCATTAGCTACAATGCTGTTTTCGGGTTTTTTGTTCACAAGAATAACAAAAAAAATTCATCTTCCAAATGTAACTGCTTATATTATTTCTGGAATAATAATAGGGCCTTACTGTTTAAATCTTATACCTACTGGAATAATAAGTAGCATGGATTTTCTCCCAGATATTGCATTGTCTTTTATTTCTTTTAGCACAGGTGAATTTTTTGTATTTGACTTAATAAAAAAGAACGGACTAAAAGTTGTAATGATAACGGTTTTTGAATCACTCTTTGCTTCATTATTTGTGTTTATACTTACATATTATTTTTTTCATTTGTCTTTCTCTTTTTGTATGGTATTATCAGCTTTAGCATCAGCTACAGCTCCAGCTTCTACTATGATGACAATAAGACAGACAGGATCAAAAGGGGAATTTGTAAATACTTTATTACAAGTTGTAGCTTTAGATGATGTAGTGGGGTTGGTTCTTTACAGTGTGGCTATATCTGTTGCATCCGTACAGATAAATGGTATCTCATTCAGTATCTGGGCTGTGCTTAAACCTATATTTGTAAATATAGCTGTTTTATCTTTAGGTGGTATTTTTGGATTTATTTTGAAGTTAATGTTACAGAACAGATCTAAAGATAATAAACTTATCATAACTCTTGCTGTTTTATTTGCATTTTGTGGAATATGTACACTTTTAGATATTTCACCTTTGTTGGGCTGTATGTCCATGGGAACAGTGTATATAAATTTAACTTCTGATTCTAAACTTTTTAAAGCTATGAATTATTTCAGCCCTCCAATTTTACTTCTATTCTTTGTTAGATCCGGTTTAAATTTCAGACTGGATAGTCTTTTCATATCAAATGTAATAATAGGTACAGTACCTTTGTTGGTGGTTGGTGTTTTTTATTTCCTAGTACGAATTTTAGGAAAGTATATAGGTGCTTTTACTGGGTGCTTATTAGCTAAGAAAGATAAAAAAATTAGAAATAATCTAGGATTAGCTTTAATTCCACAAGCTGGGGTTGCTATAGGTTTAGCTTCATTAGGAGCCAGAACGCTGGGAGGTGAATTAGGTCTTTCTTTGGAAACAATAATTTTATCATCTTCAGTTCTTTATGAACTAATTGGTCCTGCATGTGCTAAACTTAGCCTATATTTATCTGGTTCTTATTCAAATAAGATTGAAGATGTAGTTCCAATTTCTTATGAGGAAAGCAAAAAATCAGATTTAGATTTATTGATTGATAGAATTCATACCATTCAGGATTCCATTTCTGAAGATAAGAATTATATTGATGAATCAGAAGAAGCTTTTATGGAAGATGCGGAATCTTTACTTCAAAATTTGTATGCACAGAGTTTTAATGATAGAAGATTTATATGGAGGAGGAACAGAAGATGATTTCAAATTTAACATCTGATTTCATTGGTTCTTTATTAGGTGTTTGGGCTGTAGAGATTAACGTATGGTCAATTATCTTTAGGATTTTTCTATCTTTTCTATGTGCCAGTATAATAGGCTGTGAAAGATCTTCAAAACGTCATTCAGCTGGTTTAAGGACTTTTATTTTGGTTTCATGTTCATGTACTGTATCCATGTTGATAGATGTAATTATTTCCAAAAATTTAACTAATTATTTTTATTTTATTTCCGCTTCGTCTGTTATCTCTGTATCCATAATGAGTGTTAATTCCATAGTCTTCAGTTCTAAAAGTTTAATAAGAGGTTTAACTACATCCGTAGGTTTATGGGCATGTGCTATTTTAGGTCTTTCTTTTGGAGCAGGTTTATATGTTTTAGGGTTTGTAGCTTTTTTTATGATTCTTTTAGGACTTTCAGTATTTCCTTCAATAGAAGGTTATCTAAAAGACAGAAGTAATCATTTTGAAATTCATATTGAATTAAAAAATCCAAAATTTCTTCAAAATTTTGTTGCAACTTTAAGAGAATTGGGAATAAAAATAGATGATATTGAATTTAATAATGCATATTTGAATTCAGGATTAAGTGTTTATTATGTGGCAGTTACTATTTCAAGCGGAAGTCTGAAAAAATATAAAACACACAAAGAAATTATTCAGGCTTTGTCAACTTTAGATTATGTTTATCATATAGAAGAGTTAGGTTAAATTATGCTGAATTTTTCCTTTTTTAACAGTTCAGTAAACTTATTGCCGTCTTTAATTCCATCTGTAAAATCATATAATGTTCCACAGATTTTAAGGTGGTTTAGTAAGGGAATCTATAAGTTTTCAGATATGACAGATTTATCTAAAAATCTACGTTATTTAATGTCAGAAAAATTTGGAGATATTTTCAGTTCAAAAATTAAATCTGTATTGGTGTCAGAGGATGGATCTGTAAAGTTGGCTATAGAATTAGCTGATTTTAATTTGATAGAGTGTGTTTTATTAAAAAATGCAGATAATTCTTTTACTGCTTGTCTATCAAGTCAGGTAGGATGTGCCATGGGCTGTAAGTTTTGTAGAACAGGAACGCTTGGACTTAAAAGAAATCTTTATGATTATGAAATTATAGAAGAGTTTGCACATCTTCATTTTGTTTCATTAGATAGGTATAAAAGTGCTATTTCTCATATTGTTTTCATGGGAATGGGAGAGCCGTTGGCAAATTTGAATGCTGTTAAGGATAGCATTAGCTATCTACACACAGTCTATGATTTTGGATATAGAAAAATTACCATTTCAACGTGTGGCGTTGTTCCTGGTATAAATGAATTGGAAAAATCAGATATTCCTGTAAAGTTGGCAGTTTCATTAGTCACTGCTGATGATGTAAAACGTTCAAGTCTTATGCCTATCAATAAAAGCTATAATTTAATGTTATTAAAGAATGCACTAGTAGGCTATCAGGAAAAATATAATAGAAGAATAACATTGGAATATTGTATGCTTAGCGGTATAAATGTTGATTTATCTTCTGCAAATAAATTATGTAAGTTTATGTATCATCTAAATGCTTTTGTAAATCTTATACCTTACAATCCTTCTCCTGAATTAAGATATTCTTCACCAGCTAGAAATGAAATTCTTTTATTTACAAGTAAACTGGACGAATTAGGTATTAACTACACCATAAGAAACAGTAGGGGGAAACATATATTAGGTGCTTGTGGGCAGCTTGCTATAAGTAAAACTGAATGATTGAATAATATAATTTTTTTATGTTAATATTTTTTATAATTTATTAGTTTACTTTGAGAGGTTTATATGGCTATAAAAGCAGGACAAATAGAAAAAGGAACTGCGTTGTTAATTAAAGGTCAGCCATTTGTTTGTGTTGAACGTGAGTTTGTTAATCCTGGTAAGGGATCTGCATTTGTAAGGTTAAAATTAAAAAGTCCTACAACAGGTCAGGTTCTTTCAGAAACCATTAAGAGTCAGGATACTGTAGATGATATAAATGTAGAATTGTTAGATTATCAGTATACTTATAATGATGGTGAATTTTTTCATATGATGAATATTGATACTTATGAAGATGTTACGGTTCCTATGTCAAATTTTGAAGACTATGAATTGCTTATGAAAGATGGAGAGACTTATAGATGCACAACTTATAATGATGAAATTCTAGATATACAGATTCCATCTAAAGTAGTTTATACTGTAGCAGAAGCAGAGGAAGCCATTAAAGGTGATACAGTTCAGGGGGCTACTAAGTTTGTAACTACGGAAACTGGTCTTAGAGTCCGTGTTCCTATATTTATAAAACAGGGTGAAAAAATAAGAGTAAATACAGAAACCAAAGAATATTTAGAGAGAGTGAACAGCTGACTTTAATTTCTTCCTTATCTTCCCTTTCAGAGAAGATTAAACTTAAACAGGCAGAGTTGAATTGGAAGGAAAATGATTTTTCTCTACCTGTTAAAATTACAGATTATTATTTTTCTCTCATAGATAAATCCAATCCTGAAGATCCGCTTAGACTGCAGGTTTTCCCTACGGAATATGAGAACTGTATATCTTCAGGTGAGCAGATAGATCCTCTTTCTGAAGTATGTAACAGTCCAACAGATAGATTGATTCACAGATACTCAAATAGAGCTGCTTTTTTAACTACTGATTTCTGTATGCAATATTGCAGATACTGTTTTAGAAGACGTTTTACCGGGAATATGAATGGACCTGCCAGTAGAGAAGAGATAGAGATTTCAGCAGATTATATAAGAAAGCATGAAGAGATAAAGGAGCTTTTACTTACAGGTGGAGATGTTTTAACATTATCAAATTCACAGATAAGAGAAATGGTGGAATGTTTTAGGAAAGCAAACCCTCTTTTAATAATCAGAATCTGTACCAGGGCTCCAGTTGTAGAACCTGATAGAATAGATGATGAATTAATCAGTATTTTTAAATCTTACAATACAGCCCCATTTTTTTTAATGGTTCAATATAATCATTATAGGGAATTGACATTTGAATCAATTAGAGCAGTAAATAAATTTGTTTCATCAGGTATCATGGCTTTTAATCAGACGGTTTTACTTAGAAACATAAATGATGATGTAAATGTTTTAGAAAAATTATGCAACAGTTTGTTGCTTAACAGAATTAAACCTTATTATGTTTTTCAGGGTGATTTGGTTTCGGGTACATCTTTTTTTAGAGTTCCGTTAAGAAAAACTTTAGAAATAGAAAAAGAGTTGAGAAAAAAATTAAGCGGATTAGCTATGCCAACTTTTGCTATAGATCTTCCAAATGGAGGAGGAAAAGTTCCACTGTCTGATTCTTATATTACTGAAACAGATGGGAGGAAATGGATTTTTAAAACTTTAAATGGGAATGGCAGAGTTTATTATGATCCTGATTTTATTTTTTAATTCCTGAATGTTTATTTTGCCATTTTTTTCATCTTCATTTTCAATTACATAAACAGGACAGTTGTACTTAACATCTCTATAGTCTATATCATACTGCATTTTTTCTCTTAATAAAAAATCTTTAGTACTTATCTTGTCTCTTTTACAACCTCTAGCTATTCTTGTATCAAATGAGGCATCAACATAAATAATATAATCACATAATTTATCCAGTTCGGCTCTGTATAGTAGTGCACCATTAATTATAAGATCTTTGTTTTCATATTTTTTATATTTCTTTACCTTATCATATAGTTCAGGATATATAATGTTTTCCAGTTCTTTTAATTTTAATGTATCTGAAAACACAATCTTAGCTATTTCTTTAGGATCTGTAGTTCTAAATATAGTTTTTATTTCTTTATTTTTATTTTCTCTTATTTCTTTTGACATTATATCTAAATCCCAAACAATATAGTTCATAGATTTCAGTATTTCAGATATAACGTTTTTACCACTGTTAGATTTTCCCGTGATTCCAATTATCATAATTAATAAACCTTAAAGTTAAAGAGTTATTTAAATATTACATTATTGTTAATATACTAGAAAAAAATTTGTTAAGGTAGTATTATTTTTTTGATAAAGTAAGATTTGTACATTACAATAAATATTGAGGTATAAAAGATGAATAGGATTTTGGTAGTTGAAGATGATAGAGATTTAAACAAAGCAGTTTGTTCTTTTTTATCAAAGAATGGTTATGAAACTACAGGTTGTTTGAGTGTGGCTGAAGCTTATAATGCTATGTATAAGGTAATTTTTGATCTTATCATTACAGATATCATGATGCCACAAACAGATGGTTTTGAGTTTGCTAAAGCTGTAAGAACATTAAATAGTAACATTCCAATATTGTTTATGACTGCTAAAACAGATCTTACATCTAAAAGAATGGCCTATGAATTAGATGCTGATGATTATTTGGAAAAACCAATAAATTTTGATGAATTGCTTTTAAGAATAGGGGCAATACTTAGGCGTGTAGGATTAACTTCCAGTCATAAACTTGTTATTGGTAAATTTGTTATGGATACAGATGATCATATAGTGGATTATGATGGTGAAGAAATAGAATTAACTTTAAGAGAATTTAACATTTTATATAAAATGCTTTCTTATCCTAGAAAAACTTTTTCTAGACAACAGCTAATGAATGAATTCTGGGATGTAGATAGTATGGCAGGCTCAAGGACAGTAGATGTCTATATGACTAAGTTAAGAGCCAAGATAGCGCATTGTAAAGAATTTGAAATTCAGACTGTTCATGGCTTGGGATATAAAATGGTAATGAACAAAAATTATGCCTGATATTGAACTAATATTATTTTATATGTTAGAAATCAAGTATTATATTTGAGTAATTTTTTATAGAAAATTTATGAAGAAAAAATTAAGTCAGGACGTTACTGCAATTATTTTATCATTATTTGTAATAAGTATAATCATTATTGTAGTTATCATGTGGACATCTATTCTTTACTATAGAGCAGAAGGATATCCAGATGAAGAAGTGTTTGATATACTTCCCATGATTGTTCTAGATATGATTATAATACTCCTTTTTTATATGATGATTGTGTTTTTTTGGAGACTGTATTATTTGTCAAAACCTCTGTCTTCCATTGAAAAGTCATTAAAACGTATTTCTTCTGGTGATTTTAATGAAAAGATAAATGTTTCATCTATAAGTTCAAATTTTAAAAATATAGCTGAATCCATTAATAAAATTTCTTCAGAATTAGCAGAAGTAGATACCTTTAAATCTGATTTTGTTTCAAACGTATCTCATGAAATAAGAACTCCATTAGCAGTAATCAATAATTACAGTACTTTACTAAAAGCTCAAACAGTATCAAACAAAGAACGTATAGAATATGCACAAACTATAAGTAGGGCTTCGGATAGATTAGGTAGTATGATTACTAACATTTTTAAATTAAACATGTTGGAAGTTAATCATTTGGATCCTAAAAATGATCTTTTTGACCTAGGGGCTAATGTTTCAGAATGTCTTTTAGGGTTTGAAAACGTATGGGAGTCTAAAAATATTAATATTGATGTTGATATTGAAGATGATGTTATGGTCAAATCTGACATGGAACTTTTGTCTCTTATCTGGAATAATTTATTTTCCAATGCTTTTAAATTTACACCTGAGGGAGGGGCAGTAACAGTAAGTGTCAAGCAGGATAATGATTATGCTTATGTTTCTGTTAAGGATACGGGATGTGGAATAAAACCTGATACAGGAAAAAGAATTTTTGATAAGTTTTTCCAACAGGATACTTCTCATTCTTCATTAGGTAATGGTTTAGGTTTGGCTTTAGTTAGAAGAATTATAGATATGATATCTGGACAGATAACAGTTCAAAGCAAAGTAGGAGTAGGAAGCGTTTTTACAGTAAAAATTAGTAAAAAAGGGAGATGGTAACTATGGATTATGATTTTGAATATACCTATTATGCTCAAAATAAGAAAGATGTTCAGGCTATTAAAGATAAATATACAACTGAGTCTATTTCTTCTTTTTCTGATGAATTTAAAAAACTTGTGAATTTGGATAAATCTACAGATTTGACAGCAACTATAATGACTATATTTTTTGTTATGTCTGGTTTTACAGTATTTCTTTTAGGTTTTTTTCTTTTTTCTACTACACAGAGCACTTCTATTTATTACATAGGATTTATTCTTGGAATAATAGGATTTATAGAGTTGTTTTTTTCTATTCCTTTTAATAGATATTTAAAAAATAAGATGAAAAAAAAGAATGCTTCTAAAATAATGGATATTTCTGATAGAATCCTTAATGAAAAATAAGTTATTATATATGAATAATAGTTG
>CACYEI010000062.1 GCA_902773355.1 uncultured Spirochaetales bacterium | reverse complement strand
TTTAAGTTTAAACCAATTAAGTTTAAAACATTTAAGGAGAAACATTAATGTTAAACTTTTTTTTGCTCATAATTATTTATTCAGGTATATATGCACTTATGGCTCTGGGGCAGAATATGATAACAGGCTATACAGGGTTATTAAGTCTGTGTCAGGCAGGTTTTTTTGCTGTTGGTAGTTATACAACTGCAATTCTTATGACAAAATTTGCATGGTCTTTCTGGCCTACCATTATTGTTGGAGTTTTATTATCAGCTCTTATTGGTGTTCTGATAGGTTTACCAACTTTACGGCTTAAAGGTGATTATTTGGCTATAGCTACTTTAGGATTTGCAGAAATAATTAAAAATATAATAAATAACTGGGATAGTATAACTAACGGGCCTAACGGTATAAACCGTATTCCTAAAGCTGATATTTTTGGATTAGTGATAAAATCAAAATATTCATATATTCTTTTAATCTGGTTTTTTGTTCTTTTGGTATTTTTCATTTTCAAAAGAATATCTGAAACACGGATGGGGCGTGCTTTAGAAGCTATACGTGAAGATGAGATAGCGGCAAATACCAGTGGTATAAATATCACTAAGTATAAAGTATGCTCCTTTGCCTTAGGAGCTTCTGCTGCAGGTTTAGCTGGAAGTCTTCAGGCGCTTTACGTAGGTTCAGTAATGCCTACAAGCTATGATTTCATGATTTCCATTATGGTTTTATGTATGGTAGTTCTAGGTGGAATGGGAAATTTTTCAGCTGTTATTTTAGGAGCTTTTATAATCCAGCTTATAGACTATCTGCCTAAATTAATAGGAATCAGTAATATAATTCCTCCACAGGCTCAAAAAATTATTTTTGGTCTTATATTGGTTTTTATGATGATTTATAGACCACAGGGTTTACTTGGTCGCTCCAAAAGAAACTATAAAAAGTATGAAACAGATAATTTTGAAACAGGTAATACTGTCAGTGTCAGAGGTGAAAAATGATACTGCTGGAAACTAACAATCTTACACGTGCCTATGATGGAGTAATAGCCGTAAATAAGGTTAACTTTATAGTAGAAGAAGGTCTAATTACAGGACTTATAGGACCTAATGGAGCTGGAAAAACCACTCTGTTTAATAACATGACTGGTTTAGATACTCCTACAGAAGGAAAGGTTTTTTTTGATAATAAAGACATAACTGGTAGGCCTGCTAATGTTATAAACAGACTAGGTATTTCAAGAACCTTTCAGAATATAAGACTTTTTAAGGATCTTAGTGTTATAGAAAATGTCATGGTTGGCAGGCATTTTAAAGGTCATAATATAGGTGGTTTTTTAGGTGCTATTAATAGTTTCTTAAACAGCAGGTCTGAAGAAAGGAAACTATACAATCAGGCAAGAGAATATTTGAATATATTTAATTTGGATTCCGTAAAGAATGAAAAAGCGGGGAGTTTGCCTTATGGCTTACAACGAGAACTGGAGATTGCTAGAGCTTTAGCGTCAGAACCTAAATTACTGTTTTTAGATGAACCTGCTGCAGGTATGAATCCTCAGGAAACAGACATACTCATGTCAATTATAAGAAAAATCAGAGATATGAAAATTTCAGTGGTACTTATTGAACATGATATGAAACTGATTATGAATATCTGTGATAGTATAACGGTTTTAAATTATGGAGAAAAAATAGCACATGGAACTGCTTTGGAAATTCAGAATAACCCTGCAGTTATTGAGGCATACCTAGGAAAAGACTATTCAGGGGGGATACACTAATGACAAAATCCCTTTTAAAGATTGAGAATATCAGTGTTGCATACGGAAATATTATTGCTCTAAGAAATGTATCACTTACTGTAGCTGAAGGAGAAATTGTTTCTTTAATAGGTGCTAACGGTGCAGGGAAGAGTACACTCTTAAAATCAATAGTTGGCTTAGTACCTTTATCAGAAGGTTCTATTTATTATTCTGATAAGAATTTGGCAAATCTGCAGACTTTCAAATTAGCTGAAATGGGTATTTCTTTAGTACCAGAAGGCAGAAGGGTTTTCTCTGATTTAACTGTAG
Organism: uncultured Spirochaetales bacterium; assembly: GCA_902773355.1. Taxonomy (GTDB): domain Bacteria; phylum Spirochaetota; class Spirochaetia; order Sphaerochaetales; family Sphaerochaetaceae; genus CACYEI01. The sequence goes on along the minus strand of CACYEI010000062.1, from coordinate 1,342 downwards.
AAGAAAACTTGGATATGGGTGCTTTCAGTGTTAAAGATGAGAAACTTATAAATAAAAGAAAACAGGATATGTATGATTTCTTCCCCATATTAGGTGTTAGAAGAAAACAGAAAACACGTTTTCTCTCTGGTGGAGAACAGCAGATGATGGCTGTGGCAAGAGCTCTAATGTCTAATCCAAATTTGCTCCTTTTAGATGAGCCTGGTCTTGGTCTGGCACCATTGGTTATTCAGGATATTTTTTCAAAAATCAAACAGATTAATAAAGAAAACAATGTAACAATCCTTTTAGTTGAACAAAATGCATTAATGGCTTTAAGAAATTCTGACAGAGGTTTTGTAATGGAGAACGGTAATCTGGTACTTGAAGGTGATTCTGTATCTTTGTTGAATAATCAAAAAGTCCGTAATGCCTATTTGGGAGAATGAATTTAGCTGTTGCATTTACGTGAAATTGGTTAATAATTTATATTGATCAGTGAATTATATAATTAATGAGTTATAAAGAATTCACTGATTATGGAGAGATTATGATTATAGAAAGAAGAGTTAGAAGCTATCCAGTTTACGCATTACAGGATATGAGTATTTCAGATGCATCTGAACTTATGAAGAAAAACCATCTTCATAGACTTCCAGTTATTACAGACGGAAAACTTGTAGGTATAATTGCTGAAAAGGATATATTAAGGGCTACTCCGTCTCCTGCATCTACCTTAAGTGCCTATGAAGTTAACTATCTGACTTCTAAATTAAAAGTCAGAGATATAATGAGTAAGAATCCTGTGTGTATTTCAAAAAACACCACAGTTGAAGAAGCAGCTGCACTTATGGTAAAACAGGATCTTTCATGTCTTCCTGTTATGGAAGATGATAAACTTGTAGGTATAGTTTCAAAAACTGATATGTTTAAAATACTTTTGGAGTTATTTGGGGCTGGTTCATTTGGTGTCAGGATTGAATTTTTAGTAGAAAACAAGTCAGGTAAAATAGCTGAAATAACTCAGGCTATAGCTAAGAAAGGTTATGATATCATTTCTTTTGGAACTTTTTCTGGAACAGAGCCAGATAACGCCATTTGTACAGTAAAACTTAGAAACTGTTCTAAGTCAGATGTATTAGATGTAATTAAACCTTTTGTTTTAGAAATTTTAGATGTTAGAGAAGTTTAGTTTTTAAGTATTGTTTTTATTTGAAAAAGTTATTACTATTGTCAGTGGGCCTGTAGCTCAGTGGTTAGAGCAGAAGACTCATAATCTTTTGGTCGAGGGTTCAAGTCCCTCTGGGCCCATTGGAAAGTCAGGTTTTGATACAATCATTCTGTTACTGGAAGGTCTATTCCA
>CACYEI010000061.1 GCA_902773355.1 uncultured Spirochaetales bacterium | reverse complement strand
GGTTGATAAATATAAGAAACTTTTTCATTTACTCTATCAACAGCACAAGTGTATTGAATCAAATCATTTGTACCTATTGAAAAAAAGTCAACATTTTGAGCTAATATATCTGAAATAATGGCTGCTGCCGGTATTTCTATCATAACTCCAATTTCAATAGATTCATCAAACTTCTTACCTTCTTCTGTCAGTTCTTCTTTAGCTTTTTCAAATATTTTTTTTGCAGAAAGAACTTCCCCCAAAGAGGAAATCATTGGAAACATAACTTTAATTTTCCCAAAAGCAGATGCTCTTAAGATAGCTTTAGCCTGTATCTTAAAAAATGTTGTTCTTTTTAAGCAGATTCTTATGGCTCTGTATCCTAAAAATGGATTTGCTTCTTTGGGTAGATTCATTGCTGGAACATTTTTATCTCCACCTATGTCAAGGGTTCTTATAATAACAGGTTTGCCTTTCATGGCTTTTACTACCTCAGAATAAGATTCAAACTGTTCTTCTTCTGATGGAAGTGTTTGTCTGTTTATAAATAAAAATTCTGACCTAAATAAACCTATACCTTCTCCACCGAATGAAATTACGTTTTCTACATCTCTTGGTATGCCAATATTTCCTTCTATTATTATTTTTTTACCATCTTTTGTGGCCCCATTTTTATTTATGAATAGTTTAAGTCTTTTTTCCTCTTCATTACTTTCTTCTATTTTTTTTGTAAATACTCTAAGAGTTTCTTCATCAGGGTTAATTATTATTTCACCGTCTTTACCATCTATTAGAACAATATCATTATCAGAAACATTTTCTAAAAAATTATCTCCTAAGCCAACAACCGCTGGAATATTCATAGCTGCTGCCATAATAGCTGAATGAGATGTGACTCCTCCTACTTCTGTAGCAAATCCAACTATTGGAGAATTGCCAATTTTTGCAGTATCAGATGGTGTTAAATCATGTGTAATTAAGATTGTATCTTCCTTAATTTTATTGAAATCAATATCTTTTATGCCTTTTATGTTTCTGATAATCCTATTACAGATATCTGAAATATCTGCTGCTCTAGCTCTCATATATTCATCATCTATTTCATCAAATAGTTTTTTTATTTCATCTCTTGCAGTAGCTACAGCCCATGAAGATTCTCTTTTTTCTTCATTGATATAGTATTCTATTTTATCTTTTAATAAAGGATCATCTAATATTTCAAGATGTGCATCAAATATTCCTGCATTTCTATCACCTATACTTTCAGCTGCTGCATCTTTTAAATCACTTATCTGTTTACAGGTTAATTTAAAAGCATTGTCTGTTTTTTTAATTTCCAAAGCAGTATCGGTAATATGAACATGTTCTACCTGCACTTCCCCATCTTTTAGAATTAATGCTACTCCCTTTTTATATCCGTTTGATACTCCTAAACCTTTAGCTTTATACATTTTTTATCCTTATCATTTGAAATTCTTCAGCGAAAGCTGACATTTATTTTATCTGAAATTACAGAAAGTAAGAAAAAAACTCCAACCAACAATAAAATAAGACCAATTATTCTTACTGTAAAATTCATTTTTTTAATCGGCCAATATGTAAATGATTCAAAAGAAGAAATAGGATACGGAAAAATAAGAAAAGATAAGCCTGCAATAATCACACCAATAAAAGCCAACAAAGAATAATTGATAATTATTCCACCGAAAGTTAAAATACCGCAGAGAGTAAACATCCAGTAAAAATGTTTTTTATGCTTTTTGTCATTTGTTAAATATTTGTTTGTTTTATCTAGGCAAATTTCAGAACATACAGGAAATTTTTTCTTTACAACTGTAGCATATAAAGCACTGTTTGGTTTTAAATTTAGGGCTTTACCGCAAAAAACACATTTGTCACTTTCTACTAATGTTATTTCCTCTTCTTGATTTTTGTTCATGGAAAATATGATTAAACAGAAATTTTGAGTTGTCAACATTTTTCTTTTTTAGTTAATCAGTTGAAAAATAACATTAAAAATATGAAAAAAAAATTTGTTGACAACTGTTTTATAGCAGTATGATAATTTACGGATTATAGAGATGTTTTTATTCTTAAAACTTCTTAATAACCAATTAGACCCAAGGAGGTAGAAGTGTCTAAACATATTAAAATCATTTGTGTTTGTGGTTCAGGAACATGTAGTTCTGCTATGGCTTCAGTTAAGTTGAAAGATAAGTTAGCTGAGTACGGATATGATGTAGAAGCCGTAGAATGTAGTCCTATTTCAGCAGAATCTACTGTTGCTGCAGGTGGGTTTTCCTTTATGGCCTGTGTTTCTCCTGTTACACAAGATTACGGCATTCCTAAGGTTAATGCAGTAGGTCTTTTAACTGGATTAGGGGAAGAAAAAGTTTATCAGGATTGTTTAAAAATCCTAGAAAATTCTTGAGGAGATTTTCCAGATGACTAATTTTCTTAATTTGTTAAGTAACGTATTCAGCACTTTAGGTGCACCTGTTTTTATTCCACTTATTCTTTTTATAATCTGCAAGATTGCTGGAGTAACTACAAGTAAAGCATTCAGATCAGCTTTATTATGTGCAATAGGTCTTGAGGGTTTTACTCTTGTAATTAATTCCTATACAGCAATTGTTGCTCCTGTAGTAAATGATATGGTAGAAAGTTCAGGTGTAAATTTGCCGTGTTTAGATACAGGATGGCAGTCAGTATCTGTAATTGCATATTCCACTAAAGTGGGTATTTTGTTTATTGGTATTGCTTTGGTATTACAGTTAGTTCTTTTCCTTGCCAAGTGGACAGATGTATTCATGGCTTCAGATTTATGGAATAACTACTCTTTCATGGTTTGGGGTTCTCTTATTTATGCTATTACAAATAATATGTGGCTTGCTATGGCATGTATGGTTGTTCAGCTTTTATATATTTTACTTTTCAGTGAAATAATTGCAAAACGATGGTCAAACTATTATCAATATCCTAACTGTTGTATGACAGCACCACACCACATGGAGAGTGTTCCATTTGCACTTGGTATGAACTGGGTTTTAAATAAAATTGGTTTAAATAAGTGGAAAGTAGATGCAGCTTCTATTCAGAAAAAATTTGGTCTTTTTGGTGAACCTATGGTTATAGGTTTAATTATTGGTTTAGTGATTGGTATTGTTGGCTGTCTTTCTAAACTTGGAACTTTAGCTGCTTGGGGTTCAATAAGCGCTACAGCGGTTTCAACTGCTGCAATAATGGTTGTATTCCCTAAGGTTGGAGGTGTTTTTGCATCTGCATTCACTGCTCTAACAGATGCTTTTAGAGCTAAAGCAGCAAAGAGTGGAGAAGGTAGGGAATGGTATTTAGCAATAAATGATGCTGCAGGTTATGGTGAAACAAACACATTAACTACAGGTGTACTGTTGATTCCTGTTATTCTTGTTATCTCATTCTTTTTACCTGGCAATATTATTCTTCCTATGGCTGATCTTTGTGCTCTTCCTTACTGTGTTGAAACCTATGTTTGTGTTTCAAAAGGAAATGTTCCAAAATCAATGATTATGGGAGCTATTTGGTTTGCACTAGGGATGATTATTGTATCTAATTTAGCACCAGTTTTTACACAAATTGCAGTTGAAGCAGGATTTGCTCTTCCTCAGGCTGGTATATATATTATGAGTTTTGCTATAATGTGTAGACCATTTATGGCTGGATTATTCTATGCATTTTTATCAAAGAATCCAATTATTATTGCTGCTGTTGTCATATTATATTTTGTTTGTTATTTCTTATTTAAGAAAAACAGACAGCGTGTTTATGATTGGATTGAAGCTAATGGTGAAAAAATGCCTTCAGTTGAAGCTACTGCAAATGCATAGTATGTAAAACTGAATTTAAAAGACAGGCTGTATGTTATCAGCTAAGCTGATGAGTATACAGCCTTTTTTGTTGTTTAAAAGTAATATTTTTTTTATTATTTTTGTATGATTAATTATAAATTTGAAAGAAAAGATAATGTAAATGATGCTTTTAGTTCTTTGTATCAGATTGTTTCTTTTTTAAGAGATCCAGAAAATGGTTGTCCTTGGGATAAGGAACAAACTCCAAAAGATATAATTAGAAGTATGCAAGGTGAAATATATGAATACATAGATGCACTTCTTGAAGGAAAAAAAGATCATGTAAAAGAAGAATTAGGAGATATATTTTTGAATTTATTTTTGCTTGCTAAGATTCATGATCAAGAAGGTGATTTTTCCACTACTTCTGTTTTAAATGATACCTGCGAAAAATATATAAGGCGTCATCCTCATGTGTTTTCTGATGTTACATTAAAAACAGCTGGTGATGTTATAGAGAATTGGCAAAAAATAAAAAAAGAAAAAGAAGGAAGAAAAGATGATTTAAATGATTTTTTTTCTAATATACCTATAAATATGCCAGAGATTGAAAAATGTTATAAAATATCTAAAAAAGCTGCAAAAGTAGGTTTTGAATGGTCAAATCTAGATGGAGTATATGATAAGTTGAATGAAGAAATTAATGAATCTAAAAATACAAAAAATAAAGATGAAGATTTGGAAGAGCTTGGAGATATTCTGTTTACCGCTGTGAATCTTTGTAGATATAAAAAAATTAATCCAGCAGATGCACTATCCTACTCTAATAGAAAGTTTATGATTAGATTTAATAAAGTATTTAAATTAGCTCAAGAAGCTGGTAAGAAATTAGAAGAACTTACATTTGAAGAATGGGATTATTACTGGAGTCAAGCTAAAAAACAGATTCATTAAATATTATATTTTTACGACTTATTTGACATGAACTTATTATGTCAAACTTGCTATAACTATCAGTAAAGTATTTTTTAAAAATATTTTCTTCTCCATTTGTTTTTATTGTATATATATCATCTTTTACAAAAATATTTTCTTTGTTTTTTTTGCTTTCATTATTTAGGTGATTTATTAATATTTCATCTTTTATATTTTTTATTTCATATAAAGAATACAAAATATTTGTTGCTAATGATATTTTTTTACCAGTAGAATTTTCTTTAACTTTATGAATATTTTTTACTGTATAACCTTCAGCCAATTTATTGTTAATATTGGAACATATTTCTGTTGATGTATACTTATCCATGAAATTTTCAGGCAATTCACATAATAGTACTTCATTTTCACCAACTATTCCTATGGCTAACGGGTTTGCAAATTCTAATTTTGGTTTAGGGTTAAAACCTTTAGTAAAAAGTACTGGAACATTTGCACGTTGAAAGGCCATTTCAAACTGCCTGACCACAGATATATGTGAATTAAATATTGCTCTTCCCTT
>CACYEI010000060.1 GCA_902773355.1 uncultured Spirochaetales bacterium | reverse complement strand
CTCTATTAAAGTTCTTCTATTATATCCCAAACAATCTAGACATCCACTGAATACAAGAGATTCAAAAGTTCCTGAATTTAATACTTTTTGACTTGATCTTTCTATAAAATCAACAAAACTTTTATAACAGCCGTGCTTTTCTCTTTCCTCTATTATCTGCCCTACACTTACTTCTCCTAATCCTTTAACACCAGAAAGTCCATAAACTATATCTTTATCATCTACAGTAAATAAAACACCTGATTTATTAATACTTGGAGGTAAAATATTTATTCCTTTTCCCCTTACATAAGTCAAGTATTCTTTAAACTTATCTGGATTACCTCTTTCATTTGACAGGTTTGCAGCAAAAAATTCAGAAGGATAATGACATTTTAAATATGCAGTTCTATAAGACAGAACAGTATAACATATACTATGACTTTTATTAAATCCATAACCTGCAAAAGGTTCTATCATATCAAAGATTGACTTAGCATGTTCTGCTGAATGTCCATTTTTTACTGCACCTTCTATAAATTTTTCTCTTTCCTTTGGAATCTTATCTTTTAACTTTTTTCCCATTATCTTTCTCAAATTATCAGCTTCAGAAAGAGAAAAACCTGCTATAATCTGAGACACCCTCATAACTTGTTCCTGATAAACTATTACACCATAAGTTGGTGATAATAATTCTTCCAAAGAAGGATCTGGATATTCAATCTTTTTCACTCCGTTTTTAGAACTTATATACTGAGGAATAAACTCCATAGGACCAGGTCTATATAAAGATGTCATAGCATCCAGTTCTTCAAATCTTACAGGCTTCAGTTCTTTTAAATATTTTTGCATACCTCCACTTTCAAACTGGAAAACCATGGTACTGTCACCATTGGCCATCATGGCATATGTGGCTTTATCATCTAAAGGAATTTTTGTTATATCAAACTTTGGATTATTTTTTTTGATTAAATTTTCAGTATCCCTAATAAGCGTTAAAGTTTTTAACCCTAAGAAATCCATTTTTACTAAACCGCATTTTTCCAGTTTATCCATGGTATATTGGGTAGAAACACTTCCTGTTTTAGGATCCATATAAAGCGGGACATAATCTTTAAGCGGTGTTTTACCTATTACTATTCCGCATGCATGTGTACTTATATGTCGTGACAAATTTTCCAGTCTTAAACTGGCATCAAAAAGTTCTTCATAAATTCCGCCTTTATTTAAAAAATCTTTAAGCTCTGGAATAGTATCTAAAGACCACTGTAATAAGGACGTATAGCCTTCTTTTTCTGCTTTTTCAGGAAGATCTGAACCTATATATCTAGTTATCTCATTTGAGGTATTAAATGGAATATCTAAAACTCTAGCCACATCCTTAACCACAGCTTTAGCCTTTAATGTTCCAAATGTAGCTATCTGACCTACTCTGTCCTTACCATATTTTTCAGTTACATAATTTATAACATCCTGTCTGCCTTCATAACAGAAATCAACATCAAAATCAGGAAGGCTGACTCTTTCTGGATTTAAAAATCTTTCAAAAAGTAAATCATACTTAATTGGATCAACATCAGTAATTTTTATACAGTAAGCCACTAAACTGCCAGCACCACTCCCACGCCCTGCTCCTACAGGTATAGCGTGATTTTTTGCCCAGTTTACATAATCTGATACTATTAAAAAATAGGAATCAAACTGCATTTTAATTATTATATCAAGTTCGTATTTTAAACGTTGAGTTAGTGTGTTTTTACGTTCATTATCACTTTCATAATCTGGATATCTTTCCTTAAGTCCTTTCCATGAAATTTTTTCTAAATAATCAGCTGTACTCAAATATCCTTCTGGTACATCTACTTCAGGTAAAAGCGGTCCTGGAAAATTTAATTCAAAATTACATTTTTCCGCAATTTTTACAGTATTACTAATAGATTCAGGGTAATCTTTAAAAAGCTCAGCCATTTCATCTTGAGTTTTCATATAAAATTCCTGAGTTTCAAATTTCAATCTATCTGTATCTTTCTGTTTTTTACCTGTTCCTATACAGAGTAAAATATCATGAGCTACTGCATCTTCCTTATTAGCATAATGAATATCATTTGTAGCTACTGTAGGTATATCTAAATCTTTAGATAATTTATACAACTGCGGAATAACATCTATTTCATTTTTTATATTATGATTTTGAAGTTCTATATAATACCTGTCTTTAAATACATCTTTATATTTTTTTGCAGTATCATAAGCCTCTTTTATTTCTCCAGCTAATATTTTTCTGGGCAATTCTCCTGCAAGGCATGCACTTAAACATATAAGACCTTCAGAATGATTAAACAAAACATCTTCATCTATTCTAGGCTTATAATAGTATCCTTCTGTCCATGCAATAGAATTTAGTTCCATAAGATTATGATATCCTTTATCACTGCAAGCCAATAAAATTAAATGATACATTTTAGTACCTGAAGTCTTAATATTTCTGTCTTCAGTAATATAAAATTCACATCCTATTATTGGCATAATCCCTTCTGCCTTACATTTAGAATAAAACTCCATAGCTCCAAACATATTTCCATGGTCAGTAATGGCTAATGCTTTCATTCCTAACTCTTTGGCTTTTTTTACATATTTAGAAATTGACCCAGCACCATCCAAGAGGGAATAATCCGTATGATTATGTAAATGAACAAAGTCAGTCATATAATAAAATTTTATAAATTATTGTCTTTTAAGTGAATAATTAAAATCTTATAATGCTTAAATATTTTTGTATAAAACATAGGAGATAAAATGACATATTCACATAGTAAAAGATTTATCATATTTTCCCTTTTATTTTTTTTAATTTCTAGTAGCATTTTTGCTTCAAATATATTTAATGGATCCTTAAGTGTAGATTTTGGATTCGGTACATATAATGAAAATAAATCTACAAGAATCACTTTTCCTATAGTATCAGCACGTGGCATTTTTGATATTATTGATAAATATAATGCGTCAGAGACAAAAACACATATATCTTTAGGATTCAGTGCAGGCTTAGGATTAACCATAGCTGAAACAGGTGTTCCAAGTGAAGTTAAAAATCACGTTCACCCTGACTTATTTTTCTCTTTTTTACCTGGAGTAACTTTTGATCTAAATGAAAATTTTCATATAACAATTGCTGCAGGAGTAAAATATATGAGATTAGGATATAGAAAAATAGATTCTGAAAATTCATTAGGCACATGGGATACCATTTTATCTTTTGTTCTTTTAGGAAGTAG
>CACYEI010000059.1 GCA_902773355.1 uncultured Spirochaetales bacterium | reverse complement strand
TCGTCATCAAGATCTATGTCATCATCATAGTCATCTTCAAATTCATCAAAAAAATCAAAAGTATCCATTTTTACCTCCAAAAATGAATGAAATAATTGTTTGTAGATAGAATAATTAAACATATATCTTTTGTGAACTGAATTTTGAAATTTTTTTAGATATATTTTTCATGAAATATTCTAGAAGAAATGTATTTTTTATAATGTTATCTGTTTATTTTATCTTAATTATTTTCTCTTTTTTTTCATGTAAGACAGATATATTTTTCAGACATGTAAATATTATTATACCTGAACATCCGTGGGAATATTATGAAGGAGTAAAGTTATGGTACTATTTGTGTTATAATGATGGGGAAGAAATAATTAGGAAATATGTTTCACCCGAAACCAGAGAAATTGCCATTAAAGTTCCAAGTGGTCAAACTGTGTATTTTTGTGCCTATCCATTAGGAGAAATGCATTGTTATGGAGGAGCAGTAGAACCATCTGATAATATTTCTGTTTTACTTTTAAATCAAAATGAAGGTTTTTTAACGGATTTGCTATTAAATACTGAACTGTCTGTTTCTTCTAAACTTAGGTATCATTATTTATTAGATCAGATTTTCTTAAATACAAATGATCTATCTTTGCTTGATTCTTCTGTTTTTATTAAAGATCTTCTTAATGGTAAAATTTCAAATGCTTCATTTAAAACAATAGAACCAATTTCTATTTCTTCTGTTTCTTTTTTTACTGGCACATGGGTTTGTGAACTTGAGAATGTAAACAGAATGTTTATAAATGATGGAGAAAGTCCTGAAATTGTTTTACCATATGGCATATTTAGATATTTAAATAAAGAAAGATTACTGGAATCAAGATTAGTTGTATCTGAGACAGGGGTATATAAGCATGATAGAAGTAGTTTAGTTAATTGATAAATGCTTTATCAATTATGTTATAAATTGATGTTTTCAGCTTATCATTTTGATAGTTGTACATAGTGAATAGTTCATCTATTGTCTGATACAAGCTGTTTTTTAATTCGCTTATTGATATAAATCCTAATGCATAACATGAATTATTCTTGTTTTCTAAATGATAGGTGTAGTTAACATTTGTCAGAATTTTTGTAGTTTTAATCAGTGATGTGTTTCTGTAGTTGCTTATAATTGAGTCATCTCCAGCATCGTATTTTTCGTCAAACAGGTTTATGGATTTTTCAATAATATCTTTAACGTATTTGGATAAATATGAGTTTGAATTAGCAATGGCTCTTTTTCTGGCTAAAGATGAATTAGGATCTTCTGCATATCCTATTTCATAGTGTGTTTCTGAATCATTTACTATATGAGAATTCCACCAATTAAATTCAGAGTTATTTTTTTTGACAGATGAACATGAAATAATTAAAAATAAGGAAAAAATGAATAATGTAATTAACGATATATTTTTTTTCATGAAAATATAATAAAATATGCAGTATTTTTTTACAATCTGTAAATATTTAAATTTAATTTTCTTAATATTGGTATGAAAGATTTTTAAACAGTGTTATACTTTTGAAAATGTAAGGAGCGTTTTATGAGAAATAAACTCAAATCATTTTTAGTTGTACTTTTACTTTCTGTATTTGTTGTAACTGGATTATTTGCTCAGACTATCACAGAAAGAAAAGTAAGAGCGGTTGGAGATACAGTAGATCTTCAAATTATTTCAACAAGTGATGGGCATGGGAAATTTTTACCATTTGATTATGCTCAGTATGTAGTGGATATGTCTGGAAGTCTTACTCAGACATCTTCAGCTTTTAATGAATTTAAGAATAGTAATACTATTTTAGTAGATGTTGGAGATACTATTCAGGGAAATTCAGCTGATTTGTTTATCCATGATGATATTCATCCTATGGTTAGAGCTCAAAATCTTATGGAATATGATGTTTGGGTATTAGGTAACCATGAATTTAATTATGGGATGGATGTAGTAAGAAATGTTATCAAACAGCATGATAGTTCAGTTTTATGTGGTAATGTTTACAATGCTGATGGTACACCTATAGCTGATAACTATGTAATTATTCAGAAAGATGGTGTTAAAATTGGTATCATTGGTATGGTTACTCCAAATATAGTAAGATGGGATAAGGCTAATCTTGAAAAAGAAGGAATTATTGTCACCGATCCAGTAGAAGAAGTCAGAAAAATAGTTAATTTGATTAAAGATGATGTTGATGTCTTGATTGCAGCTTGTCATATGGATTGTGAGAATGAATATGGATTAGAAGATTCTGGCGTCTATGATCTTGCAGATAAAGTTCCAGAGCTTGATTTAATTTTAGCAGCTCACGGTCATAAAAAGATAGAAGGTATTTACAGAAATGATGTTTTAATAACAGAAAATAATGATTTAGGAAAGACCATGAGTGTTATTAATATCACCGTGGAATATGGAGAAGATGGGAAATATCATGTAGTTAACAGAGCTAGCAAGAGTTATGATATAGCACCATATCCAGAAGATCCTAAAGTATCAGAAGATCCACTTATTATGGATGCTGATAGAAGAGCTAGAGAAGATGCTCAGACTGTTATAGGTTATCTTGAAAATGAATATTTGTCTCCAGAAGATGAAATTCCTGGTATAGCTCAGGCAAAATTACAGGAAACAGCACTTATTAATCTAATTAATGAAGTTCAGATGTATTATACTGGTGCCCAGATTTCAGGAGCTGCTTTATTTGTAGATAACGCAAATATGTATAGAGGTGATATTAAAAAGTGTGATACAGCATTAGTTTATAAATATGCAAATACACTTTATAAGATAAGAATGACAGGTCATCAGTTAAAGAAATGGATGGAATGGTCTTATAGCTATATTAATACATTCAAACCCGGAGATTTAACCATCTCATTTAATCCAGACATCAGAGGTTATAACTATGATATGTTCAGTGGTGTGAAATATGAAGTAGATATTTCAAAGCCAGCAGGAGATAGAATTCTAAATCTTAGACTTCTTGATGATACTCCAGTAGATATGAATACATGGTATGAGGTAGCTGTGAACAATTATAGAGCTAATAGTCAGTTGCTTTCTTATGGAGTAATATTTACAGAAGAAGACGGACTTCCTGAACTTCTAGAAATGGATGTAAGAGGAGATATTGGTGGTGTTAGAGAAATTATAGGTGATTATATAATGAATGTTAAAGGTGTACCTAGTGCTAATGGTATAGTTAATTTCCACATGGATGAAGTAACGCCTGAAAATGCAAACTGGAAGTTGGTTGGTTATTCTTGGGATCAGGCAAAGCATGAAAGAGTTGCACAGTTAATAAAAGAAGGCAAGTTAAGTTTAAAGAGTTCTCAAGATGGAAGATATACAAATGTTGAATCAATTACTGAATCAGATTTAGCAGCTATTGATAGATAATGATATAAATAATTATCTTGTTATATTTAGAGTGCAGTAAAAAACTTACTGCACTCTTTTTTTTAATTGTTTATTAAAGCTTGAATAGTAGAATAAGGTGCAGCCCCTATATGTTGAGAAACTACATTTCCATTTTTAAAAAATAATATGGTTGGGATAGAACTTATACCGTATTCCTGAGCTATATCTGAGTTTTCATCCACATCTACTTTACAAACTTTAATTTTACCTTCATTATCTTCAGCTATTTTTGATATGTGAGGAGCTACCATCTTACATGGTCCACACCATACTGCCCAAAAATCAACTAATACTGGAATTTTTGATTTAATCACTTCATTATCAAATTCTTCCATGTTATGAATAATTATTTCTGCCATATTTTCCTCCAATCTTAATTTATAAATAATATTTGATAAGTTCAATAAATGTGCAGGTATTAATAAAAATTAATATTTTGTAAATTCTTATTCCATAAATTTTTTTAAAATGTTAGATTGATACTAATTTTTATTTTGCAAGGGATTGCAAGAAGGAGAGATATTATGAAAAAAGCACTGGTCATATTGTTTGCTTTGCTAATTGCTGTCACTTCTGCTTTTTCATCACCAAGAATTGAGAATAAGAAAAATGAATCTTATCATATAGGAATTGTAACAGGTTCGGTTTCTCAGTCTGAAGATGATTTAAGAGGAGCTGAGGCCTTTCAGGCTTTATATGGTGCAGACATGGTTAAATTAGCAGTTTATCCGGATAATTTTACTGAGGAATTGGAAACTACTATCCAGACTATTGTTAATTTATCAGATGATCCTTTAATGAAAGCTATAATTGTCAATCAGGGTGTTCCTGGTACTGCAGAAGCTTTCCGCCAGATTAAGGAAAGAAGACCTGATATTTTATGCTTAGCAGGTGAATCTCATGAAGATCTTCCTGTCATAGGAGCTGCAGCTGATCTGGTTTCAAATAATGATTTTGTATCTAGAGGTTATTTAATCATCAAATCTGCCCATGATTTAGGTTGTGATACATTTGTTCATATCTCTTTCCCAAGACATATGGCTTATGAGACTATGAGTAGGCGTGTTGCTATAATGAGAAGAACATGTGAACTTTTTGGAATGAAGTTTGTTCTTGAAACTGCTCCAGATCCAACCACAGATGTTGGTATTGCTGGTGCACAGGCATATATTTTGGAAAAAGTACCAGAATGGGTAGAAAAATATGGAAAGAATGCTGCATATTTCTGTACAAACGATGCACATACAGAGCCTCTTTTAAAGCAGCTTATGGCTTACGGTGGTTATTTTATTGAAGCTGACCTTCCTTCCCCTCTTATGGGTTATCCTGGAGCTTTAGGTCTTGATTTAACTGCAGAGGCTGGTGATTTTGAAGCTATTTTAGCTAAAGTAGAAGATGCTGTAGTTAAAGCAGGAGGAGCTGGAAGATTTGGTACATGGACATATTCTTATGGATATACAGTATCAGCAGGTTTAGCTCAGCATGCTAAAAATGTTATAGATGGAAAGAGTACTCTTTTAGATATAGATGACTTATCTGCAGCTTTTGCACAGTTCTCACCTAAGGCTAGTTGGAATGGGGCCAATTACACTGATGCTGAAAGTGGTGCTAAACTTAATAAAGTCTATCTTGTTTATCAAGATACTTATATTATGGGAAAAACTGGTGATAAGTATATGCATGCTACAAGTGTTGAAGTTCCTGAATGGGCTTATACTACAAAATAAGTTTGAACATATTCGAATTTGTGGGAACTGTATTACAGTTCCCATTTTGAATTTTTATGTTATAGATAATGATTTATTGTTATCTATTACATAAAAAGTCAAATAAAAAAGGGAGGAAGACTAAATGGCAGAATCTCCTTTACTGGAATTTAAGAATGTTAGTAAGTCTTTTTATGGAAATAATGTTTTAAATGGAATTAGTTTTACTCTTAATCATGGAGAAATTCTTGGTCTTGTAGGTGAAAACGGTGCAGGTAAAAGTACATTAATGCGTATACTTTTTGGTATGAATGTTATTAAGGAAACTGGTGGATATGAGGGTGAAATTTTAGTAGATGGCAACCTAGTGAAATTTGATAATCCTTCGGAAGCTTTAAAAGCGGGGATAGGTATGGTTCATCAGGAATTTTCATTAATACCAGGATTTACTGCAGTAGAGAATATTGTTTTAAATAGAGAGCCACAGAGAAAAAGTATTATTTCAGAAGTTTTTGGACCTAGATTGAATACGTTAGATAGAAAAAAAATGGATGAAATATCTCAGAAATCCATAGGTACTTTAGGTGTAAATATCAATAAAGACATGCTTATTAGTAATATGCCTGTAGGACACAAACAGTTTACTGAAATTGCCCGAGAATTGACAAAGAAAAATATTAAAATTTTGATACTTGACGAACCTACTGCAGTTCTTACTGAAAAAGAAGCAGATACGCTCTTAAAATCAATAAAAGAGATGGCTAAAAGAGGTATTTCTGTCATTTTTATAACGCATAGACTTCAAGAAATTTTATCAGTTTGTGATAAAGTGTTGGTAATGAGAGATGGTGTTATAGTTAGAGAAACACCAGCTGATAAAACAACAGTTAGAGAAATTACTAAATGGATGGTAGGAAGAGAAATATCAGGTATTTCAGCAGAGAACAATGAAAGTAAAATTCAGAATAAAAAAGAGATTAAGAAGATTATGTCTGTTCAAAATCTTTGGGTTGATATGCCTGGAGAAACAGTACGGGATGTTACCTTGGATATTTTTGAAGGTGAAATATTAGGTATAGGAGGTTTAGCTGGCCAGGGCAAGTTGGGTATTCCAAATGGTATAATGGGACTTTATGAAGCTGGAGGAAAGGTTTTTTTGAATGAAAAGGAGATTTCACTTAATAATCCTAGGCTTTGTCTGGATAGTAGATTAGCGTTTGTTTCAGAAGATAGACGTGGAGTGGGGCTTCTTTTAGATGAATCACTAGAATGGAATATAACTTTTCCAGCCATGCAAATTCAGAATAAATATTTAAAAATGCTTTTAGGCGGATTTATAAAATGGAGAGATGAAGAAGCTATAAAAGAAGTTACCGAAAAATATATAAAGGAGCTTAGTATCAAATGTACAGGTTCCCAGCAGAAAGCTAAAGAGCTGTCAGGTGGAAATCAGCAGAAAGTATGTTTAGCAAAAGCATTTGCTCTTGAGCCAAAGGTTCTGTTTGTAAGTGAACCTACAAGAGGAATAGATGTAGGAGCTAAAAAGCTTGTTTTGGATGCATTGAAAAAATTTAATAAAGAAAGCGGTGTGACTGTTATAATGATATCTTCTGAACTTGAAGAACTTAGAGCTGTTTGTGATAGAATAGCAATAGTTTCTGGAGGTAAAATCTCAGGTGTTCTTCCCGCTTATACAGATTCAGAAGAGTTTGGTCATCTTATGGTTAGTAATGTTGTTTAAGTAGTATGTGTAGAACAATGGAGAATTATATATGGGAAAGACAATTATAAAAACAGATTTGATAGATGATAACAATAGTTTTATGGGTACAGTAAAATCTGCTGTTAAGTCTTTTGGGCTTCCACGGTTGATTATCTCTCTTTTTTTGCTGTTGATGTTTATTTTAGCCCCGTTTGTAGGTGCTAATTTTTTCACACAGCTTAGTAATACGTTAAATAGATTTAGCTGGAATGCTGTATTAGTTTTAGCCATGGTTCCTATGATACATTCTGGATGTGGCCTTAATTTTGGTCTTCCTCTTGGTATTATTGCTGGACTTCTAGGGGCTACTTTATCAATTGAGTTAGGTTTTACAGGTGCTACAACGTTTTGGATGGCTATTTTACTTGCTACCCCTTTTGCTGTTTTGTTTGGAACATTGTATGGATTTCTGCTTAACAAAATAAAAGGTGGAGAAATGATGATTGCCACTTATGTCGGATTTTCTGCTGTTTCTCTTATGTGTATGATGTGGCTTCTGCTTCCGTATCATAGTCCAAATATGGTTTGGGGTTATGCTGGAACAGGGCTTAGAACCACTATATCTTTAGATGGATATTTTAATCAGGCACTATCGGGGTTTTTAAGAATTAATATAGGTCATCTATCTATTCCTACTGGTGCACTTTTGTTTTTTGGGATTTTAGCTTTAGGTATATGGGCTTTCTTACATACTAAAACAGGAACAGCTATGACTGCAGTAGGCTCAAATGCAAAATTTGCAAGGGCTTGTGGTGTTAATATAGATAGGGTCAGGGCACTTAGTGTTATTATGTCTACATGGCTTGGTGCTGTTGGAATTTTGGTTTATGAACAAGGTTTTGGTTTCATTCAGCTATACAATGCTCCGTTTAATATGGCACTGCCAGCTGTATCTGCCATATTGATAGGTGGAGCTACAGTTAATAAGGCTAGTATTACAAATGTAATTATAGGAACATTTTTGTTTCAAGGGATTGTTACCATGACACCAACTGTCATTAATTCTATGATACATATGGATATGAGTGAAGTTATCAGGGTGATAGTTTCTAATGGTATGATTATATATGCATTAACAAGGAAATCTGAGGTCTCAAAATGAAAAAAAATACAATAGTTAGTTTTATATCAAATAATTTAGTTCCATTAATGTTTGTATTAATCTGTTCTGTAGCTATTCCTCTTTCAGGTTTCTCTTTTTCATATTTACTGGCAGAAATAGTCACTAGAATAGCTAGGAATAGTTTTTTAATACTTAGCTTACTTATTCCTATTATGGCAGGTATGGGTTTGAATTTTGGTATGACATTAGGTGCTATGGCAGGTGAAATAGGTTTGATTCTTGTATCAGATTGGCAAATCTGGGGGATACCTGGAATGATCCTTGCCATGATTATTTCTGTTCCTATATCTATACTTCTAGGTACAATTTCAGGAAAAATAATGAATTTGGCTAAAGGTAGAGAAATGATTACAGGCTATATAATGAACTATTTCATAAATGGTATATACCAATTAATAGTTTTATATGCTATGGGTGTGGTAATTCCTATAGTACATTCTTCAATTCTTCTTCCAAGAGGTTATGGTAT
This sequence comes from uncultured Spirochaetales bacterium, assembly GCA_902773355.1. Lineage (GTDB taxonomy): Bacteria > Spirochaetota > Spirochaetia > Sphaerochaetales > Sphaerochaetaceae > CACYEI01. Next base: position 23,631 of record CACYEI010000059.1, on the reverse strand, counting down.
CAGAAACACAGTAAGCCTTTTAGCCATGCGACAGAGCTTGGATAACCTTTTAGCTATAAGAATTGGAACGGTAAAAATTCCGCTTTTTACGTTTATTGTTATAGCTTTGCTTTGTTTGTTTATATTATGGTTTAGAAAAACTAAATTAGGGCAAGATATGAGAGCAGTAGGTCAGGACATGGAAGTGGCTAGAGCTAGTGGTATAAATGTAGAAAAAACCCGTATTATTTCTATTGTTATTTCTACTGTATTAGCTGGTTTTGGGATGATTATTTATCTTCAGAATATGGGTAATTTATCTACATACACTGCACATTCTCAAATAGGTATGTTCTGTATAGCTGCGCTTTTAGTAGGTGGTGCCTCAGTAGATAAAGCTACCATAGGCAATGTTTTTTTAGGTGTTACACTTTTTCATATCCTGTTTATAGTAGCTCCAAGTGCAGGAACTAAATTAATGGGTAATTCTATGATAGGAGAGTACTTCAGAGTGTTTGTTTCTTATGCTGTCATAACTTTTGCGTTGATTATGTATGAAACTAAAAAAAGAAAAGCACTTAGAGAAGTGGGAAGATCTTTAGGTTTATCTCAGACTAGATTATCTCAATCTAAACAGGCTTAATAGGAACTTATTATGAAGATATCAAAAAAATTTTTATATAGATCCATATCCATACTAGTTATAATTTTACTTGCATTTTTTATGTTTGTTATAGGTCGTGGGCATACAATCTATTTTGATAATAAGACATTTGAGTCACAGAATCTTACGTATAATTCAGTTTACAGAGTGGATTTAATGGTTAAAGGAGAACTAAAAGGTCAAATTTTTTCACGTGAAAGAATTTCTGATACATGCATGGGACAGTCTTTCAACTTTATCTTAAAAGTTATAGAATCCAGGGGTGACGAACCCAAAGAATATGAGTTTAAAATTAGAATACCTTATTCATGGGATGGTGTTGTTATTAATTTACCTGCTTTGATTAATGGAGCGGAAGAAAATGTATATATGTCAAAATTTATTCCAACAGTAGTTGAAACACCTTCTTTGGAAGATGATGTTGTTATAACAGACGAATTCATGATAGATCCCGTCTTGTAAAATATAAAATAATTATTTAAAGAGAATTGGTTTGTTTAAATTTATGAAAAAGGGTTTTGTAATTTTTTTAAGATGGCTAATTACTCTATCAGTAATAGGTGTTTTGGCGTATTTAATTTGGTACTTTTTGTTAAATAGGGACAACAGAAGTTATGTAGAACCTCTAAATCCTGTTAAGGTTGAAAGGCCAGTAAAATCAACATTAGAGCAAACATTGACTCTTTCAGGATATGTTCAGGCATCAGCTATGATACCGGTGGTTCCATTTGTTTCAGGTACTGTAAAGGAATACAAATCTGATGTGGGTGATTATGTAGAAAAGGATCAGCTTTTAGCTATAGTGGATCCAGAGCCTTATAAACTCCAGCTTGATCAAGCAGAAGCTGTTTATCTAGCTTCAAAATCTACATTTGAAAGATTGACTAATCTGTATGAAATAGGGGCTACAACAAAACAAAGTTATGAAGAAGCTAAGGCTCAATATGATGCATATAAAGCTCAGTATGAATTAGCAAAGGTTCAGCTTGGATACACAGAAGTTCTAGCTCCTGTTAGTGGCACTGTTCTAATGAAAAATAGTGCAGTAGGTTCTGTTGCTTCTCCTCAGGATTATATCTATATAATTGCAGATTTAAATGAATTAGAAATCAGTTTAAATGTTCCTGAATCATATTTTGATGTAATTAATGATAACAAGGATAACATAAAAGCTGAAATTATTAGGGATGAAACTAAGGCACAAGGAATGATAAAATCAATATCTCCTTATGTTTCTCCAGAGTCTAAGACGTTCAAACTTATCCTTACACTTTCAAGTAATGTAGAAAAATTCAGACCTGGAATGTATGTGAAGGTTAATTTAGTTTATAGAACCTATGAAGATGTTTATTTGCTAAAAAGCAGTATTATTAATACAGATGGATCTCTTTATTTTTATAATATGTCTGATTCTTCTGTGTCATATTTCAATTTTATACCTGAAATTTACAATAATGAATATTTTGCAGTACCAGAAGATTTTTCAGAATATATGTTTGTGGTAGAAGGTCAGTCAAATTTACTAGATGGTATGAAGGTTAGAGTTATATGAAGATAACCAGATTTGCAGTTAAACATCCAGTTATTATTGCTATGATTTTAATAGCATTAGTACTGTTTGGCATTTACTGTATTTTAGGTATAAGCAGAGAATTCTTACCAGATATTTCTATGCCTGAAGTAGAAGTTTTTACTGTTTATCCTGGTGCCACAGCTAAAGAAATTGAAGAAGAAGTTACTAAAATTCTTGAAGATGAGTTTGCTACTTTGCCAAATTATAAAAGTATGTCCAGTACTAGCACTGATTCTATAAGTTGGATTTCAATTGTTTATCAGGATGGAGTGGATCCTTATGAACAACTTAATGATTTAAGATATAGAATAGATAGGCTAAATGAAGATTTACCAGAGGATGCACAGAAACCTGTATCATTTGTAGGTGGAGCCACTATGCTTCCAATAATGGAATTTGCAATTATTGGTGGTAATGACACTGGAAGGATTTTAAATTATATCTCTGATACTTTAAAGCCAAAACTGACTAAAATTGATGGTGTATCTGAGATTAATATATCAGGTGCTTCAGATCTTCAAGTAAATATTAAACTTAGAACTGATGATTTGCAGAGTAAGAATATAAGTGTACTTCAGGTTTATCAGGTACTGAATTATAGTAATTTAAGTGTACCTTTAGGGATGGCATCTTATCAGGGGAACAATATGGATATTTTACTAGATGGTAAAATAACAGATTTAGAAGAATTTAAAAATCTTCCCGTAGGTGCAAATGATAATGTAATAATTAGATTAAAAGATGTAGCAGATGTAACTTTGGCTTATCCTAAAAGTGAAACTTTAGTGTTATCTGAAGGTTCAAATTTGATAATGGTTTCTGTTAGTAAAAGAGCTTCAGGAAATACAGTTAAAATTAATGGTGAAATAAAAAAAGTTTTGGAAGAAATCAGTGAAGATACAGATGGTGCCTTAACTTACAAGATTTTTGCTGATGATTCTAAATCAATAAAGAGTTCTCTTTCAAATGTTTTATCTTCAGGAATCCTGGGTATAATTATTGCAGTAGTGGTAATTTTTTTGTATTTGAATAATTTTAGGGCTACTATTGTTATAGGACTTTCTATTCCTCTTTCATTTTTGTTCACTTTTATAGCAATGAGGGTATCTGGAAATACAATAAATCTTATGACTACCGCTAGCTTTGTTGTAGCTCTAGGTATGATAGTTGATGGCTCTACGGTAATGATAGAACAGGCTTCAAGATATCTTGGAAGAAAAAACTTTACTGTAGATGAAGCTATTTTTAGAGGTAGTGATGAAGTTGGTGCTTCTATTGTAGCTAGTGTTCTGACCACTGTGGTTGTTTTTCTTCCCATTTGTTTTTTAAACGGAATTATGGGGATGATTTTAAATGGCTTTGCCCTGATTCTAATTTTATGTATGGTTGCTTCTCTAATTGTTTCTATAGTGGTTGTCCCTTTTCTTATTAAAACAATAATGGGAAAGTCCTATAAAGAACCTAAAAAAACCTGGTTTATGAAGATGAATGATAAGCTGGAAGGCTATTATAAAAAAGGTCTTAACTGGAGCTTAAATCATAGGGCATATGTTATAATCCTTCCTGTTCTTTTATTGTCTTTATCATTTATGTTAATAGGGGGACTAGGCTATAGTTTTATTCCATCTGTAGATACTGGTGAGTTTTATATTTCATTTGAATTCCCAGCAGGATACATGCTGAGTGAAACAGAGGAAAAAATGCGTACGGCGTCTGATATAGTCAGAGAAGAAGTTCCAGAAAATGAGGGAATATCTGTTTATATTGGAAGTGACACGGACCTTTTTTCAAGGTTTACATCTATACCTAATCATGGATATATGTATGTCATGCTTAAAACAGGCAATAGGAGAAATGTACAGGATATTATTTTAGATATCCAAGAAAAATTATCTTCGCTTGTTCCTGATGCTAAAGTTACTGTTACTAATGGTGGCTTTGATAGATTAGTGGGATATGTATCAGATGGAGGTGGTTATAAGTTACAGCTTGTAGGTACTGATTTAAATAAACTTTATGAAAGTGCAGTTAAAATTAGGAACTATCTTGAAAACAATCCAAATGTAGTTCAAACATCTATAGATACTAATTTTGATAAAAGGCTATTATCTATAAAACTTGATCAGGAGAATTTGAGTAGTTTAGGAATTACATCTTATGAAGCTGGAATGATTTCTGGTATTCTTTTTAATGGTGTGGATGTTGGAAATTTTACGGATGCTGATGGAAACAGACGTAATATTCATTTGAATAGTGATATAAATGAAAATGATATAGATCCGGAAGTTCTAAGTAGAATGAATGTTACTACATTGTCTGGAAATACGGTATATTTTTCGGATTTAGCAAACTTATCACTAGATAGTACAGTTTCTTCTATAAAACACAGTGAAAGAGCCTTAGCTGTAACTGTGGGAGCTACGTTAGTGAGTGAAGATACTTCTGGAGTAAACAGAGCAGTAGAAAATTTTATAAGGGAAAACCCGCTTCCTTCTGGAGTTGAAACTAAAAATGCAGGGATTATGGGGCTTATAACAGATTCTTTAAGTAATGTTATAACTGCTGCAATAATAGCCATATTTTTGGTTTTCATGGTCATGGTTATTCAGTTTGAGAACTTTAAACAGCCTTTCATAATGTTTTTAAGTATTCCGTTCTGTCTTATAGGTGTTATAGTTAGTCTTTTGATTTTTAATTCTTCACTGACTTTAATGAGTGCAATAGCTATTATTTCACTTGCTGGAATAGTAGTTAACAATGCAATTATACTTGTTGACTATATAAATCAAATCAGAGATAAGAAAAGAACTAGTATTCTTTTAAATGTAGAAGAAGATCTAATAGATAGTCCAGATAGTGATTATACTTCTAAAACAGGGAAGGGGAAATTGCTTGATTATAAGTCTGAGTATAATATTTTATTTAAAAGTATAGTTGAAGGTGGTTCTTCTAGACTTAGGCCTATTTTAATGACTACCTTAACTACCTTGGTTGGAATGCTTCCTATGGCTTTAGCTGTAGGTGAGGGGTCAGAATTATATGCTTCTGTAGGTCAGGCTATAGCTGGTGGTTTGCTAGTTAGTACTAATATTACACTTTTTATTATACCTGTCATGTATTTAATTTTTGAAAAAAGAAATTTAAAAAAGGCTTTAATTAAAAATGCTAATAATGAAAATATCAATAATAAACAAATAGAAGAGGAAAAAGATGAATAATATGTTATTAAAAAGAAACAATTTATTTTGTCTGTTTGGAATAATGTTTTTAACAATGCCTGTATTTATTTCTTGCTCTCAGGTTTTTGATGCAGGTGTTAGTGGTCAGGTTTTTTATTATAACTCAGGCAGTAAGGTTGGAGTGCCAGATGTTGATGTCTATGTATATACATCTGAGAAAGGAAATGTTGTAGCTAAAGCTAAAACTAATGCAGATGGAAATTTTACTGTCAATAGAATAGTGTGGGAAACAAAAAAGTCTGATTTTGGGAAGACTGCAGATTATGAAACTATATGGATTGAAGTCCTAGGAGATGATAAATCTGACTATAAGCAAAAAATCCAAGGAAGAATTCCAGTTAGAATAGTAAGTGATAGTACAAATGCTGATGGTGCAAATATTGAAATGAAAAAAATCAGATATAGTATGCCAACTTTTACTGGTCAGGTAGATGATACCACTACATCTGTTAGTGGAACAGCTCCAACTGAAAATGATTTTGATAATAAGAAAGTTTGGTTATGTTCTGAAAAGTCTTTAGATTCTTTATATCCTCAACGTGCTGCATACACTTATACAACATCAGCTCAAGTGAGGTCTGATGCAGAATATTCTGGAATAAATGTTATAACAAAATATGTTTATTCTCATGGTAATTTTACGGTTGGGGGTGCTTCTGTTAAGTATATGTTAACTGATGAACAGTTAGAACAGGAATACCCAGAGCAGAAAGTTTATTTGCTATTTGATTATAACGATGATGGTTCATTTAGTTCAGGTGATAAGTATGCTGAAATAACATTTCAGTGCAGTGAAACAAATGTTCGTGTTTTAACAAAGGATTTTATTCCAGAACCTTAAAAAATATAGTAAAACAAAATGTTAAAGAAAAAATTTTTTATTGTGGTTTTTTTATTTGTTCTTTTTTCTCTATATTCATTGGACAGTTATAATTCTAGTTCCTTAGCTTTATCATTAAAATTAAATAATGCAGATTTAATTAAGGCACAGGAAGAAATAACTAAAGCTAAACTGGATGTATTAGATGCAAAAGCTGGTTTTTTCCCTACTGTGGATTTAACAGTTACTGGAACATATATAGCTAATCCAATAGATCCTATACGTGTAAATATAGGAGATTATATAAATATTCCAGGGTATAATGATTATATAAATATATATAATGGAATGGAAAAGACATATTATATGTTTCAGCTTGAACTTACTCAGCCTATTTTTACATGGGGTAAACTGGATAAGGCATTAAAACTGTATAATCAAATTTATGACATAAGGGTTTTAGAATATACTGACGCCTATGAAAAGTCATTAACGGAGTTAAAGACTAGAGTAATGGCTCTATATTTCTTAAATCAAATACATGATATTTTAAACGAACAGAAAAATATATCTAAAAGATTAAATGAGCTTTCTGATTCCGCATATGAAAATGGTTTTATACTCAAGACGGAGGCTTTAAATACACATGTTCAGAGTACCCAAGTAGACGTAGCTTATGAGCAGATTAATAAAGAAGTTTTATCTATGCAATCATATCTCTCTAAGTTGACTGGGATAGATGATTTTTCAATTGATATGCTTTCAGATGACATTTCAAATGAATTAGCAGATGAAAAACTAAATAAATTGGTTAGTGACTATTCTAAATTAAGTTTAAAAACATATGTAGATAAATCAGTTTCTGATGAAAGAACAAACCTTAAACTTTTATATGCTTTAACTAATATATCAGAATATTCAAAAAATATAGCTGAAGCACAGGTTAACTGGAAACCTGATATTGCTTTAGTGGTTAATGCCTCATATTCAGGTCCAAGATTACCGTTTATTGAAACAGATTGGTATGGAAAAAATGATTGGAATGCCTTATTTACTATTGCATTGAAAACTACAGTTTTTGATGGTGGGAAAGCAATAAGAAATGTGAAAAGATCAAAGTCAGATCTTTATGAAAGTAGGATAAATACATTGGATAGTAAAGCTGTAATCATTAATAATGTTACTGAAAATTATACTTCAATGAACCTTTCTATAGCTAATATATCATATTTAAATGCAGAAGTAGAGTTAAAGAATGAAGAAATAAATATGAATAAATCACTTTTAGATTCAGGTTATGGTGGTGAGATAGAATATTTAAGAACTATACTTGATAGAAATACTTTGTTAATACAGTTATTACAAGAAAAAATCAATTTATATAAGAGTATATATACTTTACAGTATTTGATAGGAGATTCACATATTTTCTAATGAATTTTATAGCAATAGATTTTGAAACAGCAAATTCTTCTTTTGAGAGTGCATGTAGTGTTGGTCTTGTAAGATTTAATGGTGATGGTGAAATTAAGGGGAAGTTTTATAGCTTAATTAAACCGCCTGATGAATATTCGTACTTTCATTCAGGCAATATAAATATTCATGGAATACATTCAAGTGATGTGAAAGACGAACCTAATTTTGATTATTTATGGCCAGAAATTAGCTATTTTATAGGTGATGATTTTTTAGTAGCTCATAATGCTTCATTTGATATGAATGTACTAAAAAGTTTACTTAGATATTATAATATAGATATTCCCCATATAGCTTATTTTTGTTCCTGTAAAATTTCTAGAAAAGTTTGGCCTAAACTTAGTAGTCATAGATTAACTTATTTAAGTGAATTGTTTGGTTTTGATTATAAAGCACATTATGCTTTAGATGACGCAGTTAATTGTGGAAAAGTTTTTCAGAAGGCATGTAATGGCAGACTGTCTGATTTAACAGATTTAAGAAGGTTTTTAATAACTAAAGGTATTCAAATAGCGTATTTAGGATAGATAAATTGAGGTATAAAATTGAGATTATTATGCGTTTCTGATACAGATGATTCTATTGTGTATTCTCCAGGTGGAAAACAGTATATAGGTAAGTTGGATTTAGCACTTTCATGTGGAGATTTACCTTTAGAATGTTACGATTATATCAGTACCATTTATCATTGTGATTTATGTTATGTTTACGGCAATCATAATCTTCAGCATTTTAATAGAACAGCAGGAAGTAAAAATCCAAATTTTGAAAAATATAGACCAGATGAATTATTTCCAATTTTTTTTGGAAATATGATTGATGGGAAGAGCATATATTTAAAAAAACAGGATTTAATAATAGTTGGTTTGGGTGGTTGTATGCTTTATAATGGAGGTCCAAGTCAGTATTCAGAAAGACAGATGGAAAAAAGAATTAGCAAGTTGTTTCCATATCTGCTAAAGAACAAAATTAAGTACGGAAGATATTTGGATATACTTTTAACACATGCTCCACCGTTTGGAATAGGCGATGGAGAGGACTTATGTCATACAGGTTTTAAATGTTTTATATCTTTTATGGATAAGTATAATCCAAAATTTCTTCTTCATGGGCATGTCCATTTGAATGATATTAATTCTGTTAGAGAACATGTTTATGGGAGTACCAGAATTATAAATGTTTATAATCATTATTTATTGAATATTTAAACACAGTAAATATAAGGCTTTTAAATGGGGTTGAATTTAAGAAATGTATAATAAAAATTTTTAAAATTTTTAAGAAATAATATTTTAAATAATTTAAGAATATGTAAAATAATAGATTGAAAAAGGAAGGGAATTATTGAATTTAGATTTTTTTAATGATGATAAATTAACTCAAGTTGAAAATGACTATAATTTTGCACGAAGAAAAGCCAGATTTGAGGCTATTTTTTCTGCGTTTGGCTGGAAGAACACTGGCTTGTTTTCCTTATATGAAGTTACTGCATTGATTAGACCAATAAGTGAAACATATAAAGGAGTTCATCCTATAGCAATTGATCATATAATTGGTTCAGAAAATAGGTATATGGATTTTTCTTATGATTTTATGCCTAAAAATGATCATTTAAAAAGCAGATGGAAACATTTGGATTTGGTTTTGAAAAAGAATGAAGAGTTTCCTCCAATATCTGTTTATGAAATTAACGGTTGGTATTTTGTAAGAGATGGAAACCATAGAGTGTCTGTAGCTAAGATAAATGGTGTAAAATATATAGATGCTGAAATAGTTGTTTTAAATTCTATGATTAAAATAAGCCCTGATATGACTATACCTGAGCTTAAGAAAAAAGCTGTGAACTATGAAAGAAACAGGTTTTTACAGCAGTACACACCATCTTATATTCCAATGGGAGATATAGTATTTACTGGAGTTGGTTCCTATGCAGATTTGGTGCAGCATATTTTGGTTCATAAGTATTTTGCAAATGAGAAACTTAATTATGAATTAACATTTGAAGAAGGAGCTAAGTCTTGGTATATAAACGTTTATAAACCGATTTTAGATGCTATCAGAGAAGAAAAGCTCTTATCAGATTTTCCTGGACATACGGAAGGTGATGTTTACTTGTACTTGGTAAAGCGTTGGGATGAGGATAAGAAAGAAAATATAGAAATCAGTGCTAAGCAAACAGCAGAAAAGATAAAAAAAGAACACAAAAAAAAGAAGTAGCTTAAAAATATTAGAGATGATATTCTACTGTCATGGGAAAGAATCTTTCAGACACATTAAAAAAAATGTCTAAAGAAGAAAAAAGAAAATTCTTTAGTTTATTGCTAATAGTAATTGTTATAGCAATAATAGTTTCACTGTCTGTATTTTTAATTTTTTCTAATATTGTAAATTCTAAATCAGTAAAAACAGATAATGATTGGGCAGATATTTATGAAAATTCGCTTTGGGTTTACAGCAGTGGAGAAAAAATCCTTGGTGATAGAATAGAATTTGTTGACAGAACTTTAGTCCGCTCATATGTAGGTAGTGGATATACTGAGTATGAATTAAAAACACTAGAAGAAAATAAGTTTTTGGTAGATTCTTACTCATTTCACTTTTCTGTTAACCCAGATGGGGCATATCTTCTTACGTTAGAAAATTTTAATGAAAAAGATAAATTTGGATATTATAAAAAGGAGCAATAATATAAATTATGATTAAGGGCATGTAGTATAACGGATAGAACGTATCCCTCCGGAGGATATAATCAGGGTTCAATTCCCTGCATGCCTAATTATTATTTAAATGGAGATTTAAATGGAACCAATATTGTTAGTTTTAGCAGCTGGAATAGGATCTAGATATGGCGGTATAAAACAGCTGGAGAGAGTGGGAAATAACGGAGAGACTCTTTTAGATTATAGTTGTTATGATGCTTTAAGAAGTGGATTTAAAAAAATTGTTTTTATAATAAGACCTGATATAGAAAAAGAATTCAGAGAAGTATTATTTGACAGAATAGCAAAAAATGCTGATGCTTCATATGTCTTTCAGACCACAACAACATTAATGTCTGAAAAACAGATTAAATTAAGTACTGAAAGAAAAAAACCCTGGGGAACGGTTCAGGCAGTTCTTTCTGCAGAAAAATATTTAAATAATCCTTTTGCCATAATAAACTCAGATGACTATTATGGGCTTAAATCTTTTCAAATTTTAGGTTCATATTTAAGTGGTATAAATAATGACAGTAATAGATATTCTCTAGTTGGTTATTTATTAAAAAATACCATGAGTTTAAAAGGTTCTGTAAGTAGAGGAATTTGTGAAGTAAAAGATAGCTATTTGACTAAACTTACTGAGCATAAGGAAATACAGTATCAAAATGATAGAATTGTTTCACATTATCATGGAAAGAATTTATTTTTAACTGGGGAAGAAACAGTTTCAATGAATTTATTTGGTCTTACACCAAATGTTTTAAATTTAATGAAAAAATATTTGTATAAATTCTGGGAAAATTCAATTCTTGATTTAAAAGCCGAATATATACTTTCAGATTGTCTTTCTGAAATAATAGATAATGGAGAAGGAAGTTTACAAGTTTTTAATACACCAGAAAAATGGTTTGGCATGACTTATATTGAAGACAGAGAGATGGTAAGAAAAAGCTTAAAAGAAAAGACAGAAAGCGGAGTTTATCCAATAAAATTATGGGAAAAATAAGATCAATTAGTAAATTATTACCTCTTATCTTTTATTTAATGTTTAGTTTGTTCTATGTATGTGCTTATGATGAGTCAGTAAGTCATATAACTAGAAATGATTTATCTCAGTTTAATTTTAACGTAGGTCCAAGTGTACATGTGGAAATTTTTGAATCAGATAAACATATTGATTTTGGAATGTATTATTCATTGATTTTTACCCCAGCTAGATTTGAAGATAAATTTTCTTTAGGTATTAAATTTAATATTGATGTAGCAGGTTTTACTAGAATTTTTAATGGTTTTTCAGAAGTACAGACACATTATGAGATAACGTTAGATTATAGATATTTGTTAAAGAAATCTTTTGAAATTTATGGTGCTTTTGGTGCGTGTATTTTAATCTTTGATTACAATGGTATAAAAAATTTCAGTCAGAAATTTGGTCTAGTACTACAGGGTGGGGCTAGAGGACGTTTAAATGATACCATAGGACTTGGTTTAGAGGGTTCCATCTCCTTAGTTAATCCACGTTTTGAAAATAAAAAAATATCAATAGATAAATCTTTAAGTTCACTTGTTATAAGAGCTTATTTCTCAGTAGAAATATAATTTTAGTAGAGATATAATTTTAGTAGAAATATAACTTAATATAGATATGTTTTATAGAAACTTGAAATAAAAGTAGAATTTCAGACTGAATATTGACAGGTCGTTTTATATTCATTATTTATAGATTTTATGAAAAAAATAACTATTATCATTATTCTTTTTATGATATGTGTATCAGCTTTATTTTCCGAAGAGTTAGAGAGCTTGGCTATAAAGGCTTGGGAAAGCAGTTATAATAAGACAAGTTTAGGTTTATCTAAAGAAAGACAGTCATTAACTAAAGCCCTAAATGAAATTAAAGGTTCTGCGTACTCTGTTACTGTTTCAGATGATTATTCAGGAAACGGTTTTTATTTACCTGCTGTTTCTGCTTCAGTTACATATCCCGAGATAGCAGATGATCTTACAATATCTAATACTCTATCTTTTGGTTCAGCATCTACAGTAGGAACTGCGGTTCATTCTGTTAGACTTGATGAAAATAATTTTTACAATCTTTCTTTAGGAACATCTTTAAATAAGACTTTTTCTTTAAATGAAAATGAAAATGACATTTCAGATAGGATAGATGAACTTAATGAAAGATATAAGGATAATTCTGAAAGGTTGAACTTTATTAATAATTATATTTCATCCGTGAGCTCTATATTGAATTTGGAACATAATATTTTAAATGCAGAAAAAAGCTATAACAGAAATTTGAATAATTATGAAACTGACCTTTTTTCGGGGGATTTGGTTCCTAATTCTACAGAAGATTTAAGACGGCAAAGTGAACTGAATAAAGCTAAAGCATCAATAGATGAACAAAAAAGAAGTCTAGTATCATTAAAAAATAACTTTGTTGTCAAATTTGGAACTGAATATGTAGATGTAACAGAAATTAGAGATGCTGATTTAAGTTTTATTATACCAGAAAATGATGAAGATATTACATCTTATTCTGTACTGAATAAGAAATTAAAGTTAGAACAGGTTAATGAAAAAATAAGAGAAAAAACTGACTTGAAATCAAAACTTAATTTATCAGGTTCGTTAACACCTACGGTTAAATTTCAGAGTAAAGGTGGTTATTTAGGTACCGACATGGCATTAACTACTGGTGCTCAGTATCAGTCTTCAAATTGGACTATAACTTTAAATGTTAAAGAAAATATTAATGATTGGAAGTTTTCCATTCCCACGGTAACTATTTCTGGAAAATATGAAGGTGGGTCTAAAAAGAGTTCTGTTAGTGAATTAGAGCTTAAACAGTTGATTTATGATTTAAATGATGCCGAAAGAGAGTATTTGGATGCAGTAAATAATTATAGGCTTAACGTTTCTTCCCTTATTAATGATGTAGATGCTTTTTACAATAAATCAGAATATCTTAAGGAAGTAGAATCTACGCATCAAAAAATTCTTACATACAGTCAGATGTTGAAAGATAATAATTTGATTGGTGATTATGATTATGAACAGGCTGTAAATGATACAGAAGAAGATGCTTTTAATAATTTTATTCATAAATTGGAAGGGCTGCAGCTTGAATATAAAATTAAGTTGATAAATATGTAAATATTTAAATATGTAGAGAATTGATTAAAAATATTGATTAAAAATAATGAAAAAATACGGAGAAAAAAATGAATGATCAAGAACTGATTAAGGATAGTAGAAACAAAAAGAAAAGAAAAACAATAAAGACAGCTGTTTTAGTTATAGTTATTATTGCTCTTTTAACTGTATTGTTTATAACATGTACAAATAGATTATCAAATAGTTTGAATAGACAGTTAACTACAGAACTTGTTCAGCTTGAAACTAAAATCAGAGAAGAAATATATGTGTCAAATATAGATATTTCAGGTTCTTTAGAAGCATATCAGACTCAAAATGTAGTAACTAAGGCTCAGGGAACCATTTCTGCTGTATATGTTAAAGAAGGAGATTCAGTAAAGAAAGGTGATTTAATAGCTGAATTAGAAGATTCTGAACAGCTTTATAGTGTGGAAGATGCTAAACGTAACTTAGAAAAAGCTAAAATAGTTGGAAACTCCAGTGCCAGAGATTTAGATCTTTTAGAGAAGAAATTAAAAATTGCCGAGCAAAACTTGGAAAAAACCAAATGCTATGCAAATTTTAATGGTGTAGTTGTATCCGTTAAGGCTAATGTGGATGATTATGCCCAAGCTGGAACAACAGTAGCAACTGTTATAGATAATACAAAACTTAAGGCTAAAGTAGAAGTAGATGAAATAGATGCACAGCTTTTAGATATCTCAACTAAAGCGGTTTTAAGTAGTGATGCTCTTCCAGGTGTCTATTTTGATGGATATGTTTCTTATATCCCTCTTGTAGGGAGGTATTCTAATAATGGGATAGGTGTTCTTGATGTGGAGATAGAGATACCTAATCCACCTGAAAGATTAAAAAGTGGTTTCTCATTTAATGGTATAATTTCTGTAGAATCAGAAAATGCTATGCTTTTGGTTACGCAAGACGCTGTGACTACCAGAAGTGGTAATAGTTATGTTACAAAAAAACTTTCAGATGGAAGTACAGAAGAAGTTCAAGTTCAGGTAAAATATCTAGGTGAAAATACTTATCAGATTTTATCTGGTAATGTCAGCCCGGATGATACGCTGGTATATACTACTAAGTCTTCAGTGTCAAATATGTTTTTTACACAGCCGCAGTCAAGAAATACATCAAGAAGCAGTATGGTAAGATAAAAGGTTAAGTGGAAAATGACAGTTTTAGACACATTGAATAACTGTGTAATCAGACTTAAAAATATTAGTAAATATTTTGTTGTAGGGGACTCTGTGGTTAAGGCGTTAAATAATGTTTCGTTTTCTATATTGAAAAATGATTATATAGCTATTATGGGGCCATCTGGAAGTGGCAAATCCACGCTTATGAATTTAATAGGTTGTTTAGATACTCCATCAGAAGGGCAGATATTTATTGAAAATGAAGATATAAGTAATTTATCTGAGTCAGAACTTGCATATGTAAGAAATAAAAAGATAGGTTTTGTCTTTCAGCAGTTTAATCTGCTTCCTAAGTTAAATGCCTTGGAAAATGTTATGACGCCGTTAATCTATTCCAATGATATTAGTGTGTTTGAACGCAGAGAACTTGCAGAGGAGTCTCTTATTAAAGTTGGTTTGAAAGACAGAATGAAGCATAAGCCTACTGAACTTTCTGGTGGTCAGAAACAGAGAGTGGCTATAGCTAGGGCTTTAGTTACAGATCCATCACTTGTTTTAGCAGATGAACCTACTGGAGCACTTGATTCAAAAACAGGTCTACAGATTATGGATATGTTTACACAGTTAAATGAAGAAGGAAGAACAATTGTTGTAGTAACACATAGTGATGATGTAGGTATGTCCTGTAATGAAATAATTAGAATCAGAGATGGCCAGATTGAAATTCATAAATAGATTGAAATGCATAAATAAATTGAAATGAATAAATAATTAATATGTATAGAATATGGAATATAGAATATAGAATATGGAATATGTATTTTCAGTAGTTTTGTTTGAGTAGTTTTGAGATGGTTAATTTGAGAGGGTAAGTAATGGTTATAGAAAATATTAAATTGGCATTTAAATCACTTTTTGCAAATAAATTAAGAACGCTTTTATCTTTATTGGGTATTGTCATAGGTGTAATGGCTGTGGTGGCTATTCTTACTTTGGGACAAAGTGCTTCAAAAAGTATCACTTCCTCACTTGATAGTGCGGGTACAAGTTTAATTTCCCTTTATGTTAGAAGAAATACAGATGGTATTTTTACCAGAACTTTTGGAGATGAACTAATTGAAAAAATTGATGGTATAGATTCTGTAATACCTTTGAATTCATCTAATGTTAAAATACGCTATAAAAAAGAATATTCAAACTTTCAGCTTTACGGGACAGATTCTGACTGGAATCAGATAATGAGCTATGAAGTAGATATAGGAACTTGGTTCTCTGAAAATGAGAATATGAATAAAAGGCAGGTCATAGTTTTAGGGAATACAATAGCTACTGATTTATTTAATGGAGAAAATCCAATAGGAAAATATGTAACTTTATATAGAGGTAATGCAGGAAAAAGCTATCAGGTAATAGGGGTAATGAAGGAAAAAGATGGTTCTTTAAGTATGTCATATAATGATTCTGTATATATACCCTATAATACATATGTTCAGCGTTATTTAAAAGTAAATGCTGTTAGTCTTTATAGTATAAAAGTTGCAGAAGGGTTTGATACAGTAGCTGTTTCAGATAAAATTGAAACATATTTAAATTCTTTAACAGAATCAAGAAACTTTACTCTTTTTTCTTCTGCTACATTTGTTCAAATAGCTGATGAAATAACAGGTACATTTAGTACATTTTTAGCGGCTATAGCAGGGATTTCTCTCTTAGTTGGTGGGATAGGAATTATGAATATAATGCTTGTATCCGTAGCGGAAAGAACAAGAGAGATAGGTATCAGAAAAGCATTAGGAGCTTCTCCTAGGGTTATAAGAGGTCAGTTTTTAACAGAAGCTATAGCTTTAACTATGGTAGGTGCTTTTATAGGAGTTGTTTTTGGTATTCTTCTTAGTAAAGTTTTATCAGATATAGTAGGATGGGAACTTTATTTGTCTTATACAGCTTTTGTTATTGCAGCTGGTTTTTCCATTATAATAGGAGTATTCTTTGGTTGGTACCCAGCCAGAAAAGCAGCCAAACTTAATCCAATAGATGCTTTAAGCTATGAATAGGACATGTTATAAAATCATTTAGGTGCAGTCTGTCATCTACCACATAATTTAGAATTTAAATATTATTTAGAATTCTAATCTTTTATAATTTGTCCATTAATCATAACAAGCTCTAAACCTGAGCTTAAAGCATAAGGATTTGTTATTGATGAATTATCATGTAAAGTATCTGGATTAAACAGAACTAAATCTGCTTTCATGTCTTTTTTTATGTATCCTCTGTTTTTCAATCCAATTCTTTCAGCTACTTTTCCAGTCATTTTATTTATTAACTGTGACCAACTGAAAACATGATTTCTCTTACAGAAATAATCTAAGATATGTACAGCAGCACTAGAACTTCTAGGGTGAGCAGAAGAACCTGTATATAATGCGTCTGTACCAAAGCACATAAGAGGGTCTTTCATTATTTTTATCAAATTTTCTGTGCTTTGTGTTATATCAAACATAAGAGCACAGCCTTTTTCTTCTATAAGAATTTTAAAAAGAGCACTGTATGGATCACAATGCATTTTTTCTGAACATTCTGTTAGAGTTAATCCAGTATATTCTGGATTTGTTTCCAGTACTGCTATTGAAATATTATCAAACCCACACAGTTCTATAACACTGTCCCAGCCATTGGGATGTTCAATCTCTGAAATAAGTTTAAGACGTTCTGAAGTATCAGATAAAGCAGTTTGTAATGCAGAAATTAAATCATTATGGCTAAGCATAAGGTATGACGGAGGGAGAAGGCTAAACAAACTGGTACTGCCATATTCATACGGATACTGATCAAAACCTATATCAAGCCCTTTGGATTCAGCATTATGTATTTTATTGAGAACTTCATCCACCTTATCTTGGTTTTTAACTCCTATGGCTTTTAGATGAGAAATTTCAAGTCTGACATCAGCTTTAAGTGCATATGAAATCACTTCATCTATTGATGATAAAATAAAATCTCCCTCACATCTATGGTGGACACAGAATAAAGCATTATGTTTTTTTACAACATCTAGCAGGCTTAATATTTCATCTGCTCCAGCATACATATTAGGTGCATAATACAGTCCTGAAGATAAACCCATACAGCCTTCTTCAAGTGATTTTTCAAGTAAATAACACATTCTCTTTATTTCTTCTGAAGTAGCAACTCTATTCGGATTTCCATTAATTGCATTCATTCGTAACATGGCATGATTTTGAAGAAAATTTATGTTAAATATACTGTTAATTCTGCTTTTATATGAAGTGTAGTCTGTCCAGTCCCAGTTATCATAGTGTCCAAGTATGTCTGCAAAAGCAGGCGAATCATTTATTTCCCTTGGAAAAACTCCTACACCACAGTTTCCTGACAAATCATACGTAATCCCCTGAAATATTTTATGATTCATGGATGGATTTCTTAATATTTCCAAATCACTATGAGCATGCATATCCATAAAACCTGGACATAGTATTTTTTTATCTGCATTAATGATTTTTGCATCAGAAACTGAATTAAAACGGCCAATATCTATTATTTTATCTTTTTCAGTAAGCACATCAGCATTAAAAAGTTCATTTTCTGTTCCATCTGCAATCAAAGCATTTTTTATTAAAAATTTCATGACAATTCTCTATATTTATAAAAGTTGTACATGTTTAGATGTAGAAATGTTTTATTAGAAATCAAGGAAAAAAGTTGCTCCAACTTGAAAATTTTTTGAAGGATTTTTTACATTTTTTCCAGATAAAAGATATGCAAATTCTATACCCAAATCAAACATATCAAAAAAATCCATTTCTATCTGTATTCCACTGGAAGCCAAAAAATTATTTCCTTTAACTTCTTTTGTATTATATCCTGTGTTAAAGTAATTACCTGTTCCATAACCTATATCTAAAAAAACGTTTAAACGTGGAAATATCTGTTTAATAGGAAATTCAGGTCCTGAGAATCTTATATCTAGGTTGTTAACCATGCTGAAGTTAGTATTGTAGCTTCTGCTGTTGAAACCTCTAACTTTACGTCCTAAAGAATATGATGATTGGGCAAATGTAGGAAAAGCGCTACCATATCCGTAGCTTATATTAACTCTGTCTATAAGAACTATTGAAAATAAGTTTTTATTTGAATTACTGTGTATTTCATATAGTGTTTTACTAGCCACTGCATTTAAGGAAGCACCCAAATAGCAAGCATTTTTATTTATGAAAGGCAGGGCTGTTTCTATTTTTAATTTGACTAAATATCCATCATTAATTACGCCAGTATCTTTCATTTTATTATAAACAAACTCTGTATATAGTATATTAAAAACGTTACTTTCCTCATGAAAATCTGGATAGATAGGTGTAGATTCTTTGCTTACTTCATCTCCCATTTCATTTTTAAACCAATCATCAATAGAAACTACATCTGTTTCACCGCTTATTCCTCTTTTACGTGCTATACTTGATGGCTTAGGTATGCCTCCACCAGACAGCAGTAGTGAATCTACAGGCTTTTCCCAGCGCCCTTTATATCCTAAATTAAGCATTATATTATTGATAAATGTCTGAGAGAATCTAAGATCCCATAATACCTGGATAACATCATAAATCAGAATATGGTCATCTAAAGGCTTTCCTGTTAAAGGGTGCTGATAAATCTGTCTCTGTGTATATCCACCACCTAAAGTGAATCTAATTTTTGTTATTTCATCTTCAGATAATTTAAATAGATTATAATCCATACCTACTTCAAGTAGTGTAGGAAGAAAACCATCCAATATTTCAGGATGTTGATCCAAATCAGCAAATACAAATGAAAACTTACTGTTTTCTTTTGCTGTTAAAGTACCGCATATAACTAGAAATAAAAAAAATACCAGTAATAGTTTTTTCATTTAAAATCCTCTTATTAAATATAATCAATGTCCACGCTGTAAAAAACCAAAAGTACAACTTACATATTACAGAAGTTCATAAAATTAGAATGAACCTGTTCTATTAATTTTTCCTCATGTATATTCAGAACTTCAGATATACATTTATATACATATTTGACATTTAGAGGAATATTTACTGTTCCTCTAAGTGGAACAGGTGGAAGGTAAGGGGAGTCTGTTTCTACTAAAAGCCTGTCTATGGGAACATATTCAAGCGTATCTCTTAAATATGAATTGGACTTATATGTAATATTCCCAGCATAGCTTATATAAAAACCTTCCGAAATGGCTGTATTCATAAGTTTAAGATTACCTGAATAGCAATGTATGATTCCAGTGTGATAATGTTTAATATTAAGCAGATCATAAATAATGCTGTCATCTGCTTCCCTATTATGAATTAAAACAGGTTTGGATAGCTTATAGGACAGCTCCAGCTGTTCCCTGAAAAGATATTCCTGTAATTCTACAGTACCATACTCATAGTGATTATCTAATCCTGTTTCACCAATAAATTTAACATTATATTTGATTATATAATCTTTAAGAATATTTAGTTCTGAGGTTATTTGATTTATGCTTTTTGGATTATCTTTTTCTCCTGTTTCCCATGGCCCCATGCCCCCTGCCAAAAGAATATGCGGATAATCCTTTAAACAGTTATATCTTTCAGGTAAATCTGAATGAGTACTGCCTATATCTATGGCTAATCTAAGAGCTTCAAGAGAGCTTTTTATTTCTCCCCCATGCTCTAAAACCAAACAAAAATGAGCATGAGAGTCTATCATTTGTCTTGAATTTGCTTTATTTGGTTACTATCAGAATAAACAATGGTTGGCTTTTCACCCGTTACAGTTTTTTCATTTACAATCAATTCTTTTACATTCTTCTTGGATGGAATACTAAACATTGTATCCAGCATCATATCTTCAAAGATACTTCTAAGACCTCTTGCGCCTGTTTTTTGCTCAAAAGCAATAGTAGCAATCTTTTTTATAGCCTCATCTGTTACTGTTAAAGTTATGGAATCTACAGCTAAAGATGCCTTATATTGTTTTAAAATAGAATTTTTTGGATATGTGATAATATTTTCCATATCCTCAATAGTTAAATTGTTTAAACCTACATGTATAGGAAGACGCCCAATAAATTCAGGTATCAAACCAAACTTTATTAAATCATCAGGCAGAAGCTGGCTATATAAATAGCTAAGGTCTTTTTTATTATCATCCTGAATCTCAGAACCAAAACCAATACTTGATTTTGCAACCCTTTTTTCTATTATTTTATCCAGTCCAACAAATGCACCGCCACAAATAAAAAGTATATTGTTGGTATCTATCTTAATAGTTTCTTCATGTGGATGTTTTCTTCCGCCCTTAGGTGGAACAGATGCTATGGTTCCTTCTATTATTTTAAGAAGGGCTTGTTGGACCCCTTCTCCTGAAACATCACGTGTAATAGAAACATTTTCTCCCTTTTTAGCTATCTTATCTATTTCATCAATAAAGACTATTCCATATTCTGCAGCAGAAACATCTCCATCTGCATCTTCTATCAGCTTTAACAGTATGTTCTCTACGTCTTCTCCAACGTATCCAGCTTCTGTTATAGTTGTTGCATCTGCTATGGCAAACGGTACTTCAAGCTTTCTGGCTAAAGTTCTTGCTAAAAGTGTTTTACCAGAGCCAGTAGGACCTACAAGAAGTACATTTGATTTATCTATTTCTACATTTTCTTTTTTAAACTTATCTTCAAATTTTATTCTTTTATAATGATTGTAAACAGCTACGCTTAGGACTTTTTTGGCTTCTTCCTGACCTATTACATATTGATCTAAAAAATCTTTTAGTTCTTCTGGAGTAGGTAGTGGATCAGGAAGTGAAAAAGTAGCTTTTTTTGCTTCTATTTTTTGTTCTTTTATTATTTCTTTAGCATTATTAATGCAGTTTTCACATATATGAACACCATTTGGTCCATCTGCTAGAAAAACTTCATCTTCAGTCTGACCACAGAATGAACATATTTTTTTATAATTTCTTGCCATTATCTGTTTTCCTTATTTTATTTTGTTTCTGATTAAAACATTATCTGTGATTCCGTATTCACAGGCTTGTTCTACAGACATAAAGAAATCTCTTTCCATATCTGAAGCTACTTTATCATAATCCTTTCCTGTGTTATCTGATACGTATTTGGTCAGTAATGATTTTAATCTAAGTATCTCTTTAGCATGAATGGCTATATCTGAAGTCTGACCTTGAACCCCCCCCCATGGCTGATGAATCATTATTCTAGAAGAAGGTAATGCTAATCTTTTTCCCTTAGCCCCACCTGATAGAATAACAGCAGCCATAGAAGCACATTGACCTACGCATATAGTACTTACATCTGGATTTAAATACTGCATGGTATCATAAATGGCCAAACCCGCAGTAACGCTACCTCCTGGAGAATTGATATAAAGATTTACATCTTTATTTGGATCTTCAGATTCAAGAAAAAGCAACTGTGCCACAACTAAATCTGCTTTTTCATCGTTTATTTCCCCATTTAAAAAAACAATTCTCTCTTTTAGCAGTCTGCTGTAAATATCATAGGCACGTTCTGTTATACCTGTGGTATCTATAACTGTAGGAATAACAAATGACTTAGTTTTCATTCTTATTATTTTCTCCTTTAGGTTTATTTATGAAGTTGTTATTATCAAGAATAAAATTAACAGCCTTCTCAAATTTTAAATTGTCTTGCATCTGTGTTTTAATAAAATCAATATTAGGGTCATCTTTTTTTATATTTTGTTTTTCTAATTCAGCATTTATATCTTCTTCAGGAATTTTAAAATCATTGATTGTACTGACTTCTTCTATAAAAATATCATGTTGTAGCTGTTTAATAGCACCTGTTCTGTTTTCTTTTATATATAAATCCTTAGTAATACCGTTTTTGGCATACATTTCTTCTATTTCTTTAGGATCAGCATTATATTGTCTTAAAAATCTTTCCCATGAGAGATCTAAAGATGAATTAATTAAACTTTCAGGTATTACAATATTAAGTGGATCTACTGCTTTTTCTAAATAAGCTTGAAGTTTAATATTTTTATTATCATTTTCTAATTCTTCATCTATTTGTTTTTTAATTGAATTTTTTAAATCATCTAAAGTTTTAAAGTCTGCACTTACATCTTGTGCTAGTTCATCATCTAAGGCAGGTATATTCTTAGTCCTTACGTTTTTTATTTCAACATATATTTTCACATTTCTATTCAAATATTCATCAGGCATGTCTTCAGTATACGTTTTTTCAATAGTCTTAGACTCATCTTTCTTCATACCTATAATATCTTTATCCAACTTAAAGAAATTATATGAATTATCTACAGTGAAAATAAAATCTTTTTCTGATTTTTTTTCAATTTTATTTCCGTTTTCATCTACCTCATAGTAATCCAAAGTTACAATATCTCCGCTTTCTATAGCTCCAAGTTTAGGTACTACTATTGCATTTCTTTCTTGAATATCTTTCAGCCTGTCATTTAGAAGTTTTTCTTTATCTATATCTTCTATGCTTACTTCTACATCTAACCCTGTATATTTCTCTGGCATATTTATGGTAGGATAAACATCATAAATCACGCTGTAGGTTATATCACTTCCTTTTTTAAACGGTAATAATTTATCTTCATTCTGTAATACAGGAGTACTTGAATAAAGAGGTGCATCTTTTTTATCCAGAGTTTTAATTGTTTCCTGAAGATTATCTTCCATAAGTTTAAATGTGACTTCTTCCCTGATCTCTTTCCCATATTTTGATTCTATCAGAGAAGACGGTGCTTTCCCTTTTCTAAAACCTGCTATCTGAATTTTTTTTGTATATTCAGCTAATTTTTTATCATATTCAGTTTCAATTCTCTCAGCGTTAAGCGT
>CACYEI010000058.1 GCA_902773355.1 uncultured Spirochaetales bacterium | reverse complement strand
ATTACAGAATACTGTCACAGTAAAACTGGAATAGATATCCATCCAGGTGCTGAAATTGGAGAATGCTTCTGTATTGACCATGGAACAGGTATTGTAATTGGGGAAACAACAGTAATAGGTAATAACGTTAGAATTTACCATGGAGTAACATTAGGGACAAAAGGCTTTAAAACAGATGAAGAAGGTTTTAGTGTAAGAAATGTAAAACGTCATCCAAATATTGGAAATAATGTAATCATTTATGCAAATGCTACAATACTTGGCGGAGATACATTTATTGGAAATAATTGTATCATTGGCACTGGTTCAATAGTTAAAGAATCCGTAAAAGAAAATTCAATTATTAAAAAATGCCCTTTGGAAGGCACAGAAGAGTACTAAGCATTAAAGCACTAAGATTTGAAAAGAAATTTACCATGTCATTATTCATCCATTTTATGCCTCTGATGTAAGTATTTTTTTCATTATACATATTTACCTCTTTTTCTGTGTATTTATTTAGTCTTTCATCTTTATACAGAACCTGAATAGAGGCACCTAATACAGAATCCAGCACAGAACCAAAAGTTCCAGAAAAAAACACTACAAATGTGTAGTACAAAAAATCATTAACAGAAAATAAGAGCATCCATAAAATAGAAAAAAACCCAGAAGCAATGGCAGAAGAAACAAAACCTAATAAGGTAAAACCTCCACTCCTACCTTTTTCAACAGGAAGACGTGTTAGAATTGAACGTGGATTTTGTTTGCTTAGCTTTCCTACTGCAGAAGCTATAGAATCTGACAATGACTCTGTTAAAACAGTTCCAAAAGCAACTTTAGAAATGACCAGATAGCTATCAGGTAAACCTGAATTATATGAAAAATAATAATATATAGCTGTAAAAAAAGCCAAACCACCATTAGCCAAAACCTGTACCACATCTCTTTCATGACTTTTATTTTCTATGTGTTTAAACTCATATACGTCTTTATACTCATAATTGCTACTGCAGATTTTTTCTACTAAGGTACAAATAAAATAATATAATAATAGAAGAATAATCCCGCTAAAATGGAAAAACTTGAAAATACTAAATCCTAAAAATGTTGAAGCTATAAAACCTGATACACTTATATGTTTTTTTAATAATTCCGTAATTGAAAAAATCAAAATAAAAGAAATAATGATTAAATTAACATGGATTGAATTAAGTGAAAACAAAATATCATTTAATTTATCAATATAAATTTCCAACATAGTAGCCTATCCGTTATTTCTACTTAAACAATAATTTTTACTTAGAAAGCAAAAGAACCAAAAAGAAAATTCCTATTGGAACAGTAATATTATCAAGTTTAAATGGAGTATATGCTTCAAGGATACTAGCTGAAAAAGAAATAAACAGTGCAGAAATAATACTTAAATTCAAAAAAAAGATGGTTATTATAAAAACACATATAAACATAACCATGGAACCTAATACTGTTTTATCATTACTAAAAGGTAATAATTTTTTCCCATAAAAATGTCCTATAATAGCAGATAATCCATCTCCATATCCCATCCCAAGCAGTGCAGAAGTAAAAGACTTCAATAATAAAATATCATTTTCATAATCAGGATTATAATAATTAGAATCATTTTTTAAAAAAAATTGCATAAAGATTAGAAGAAAAGCCATAACTAAAGGGTACTCTATGGTTCCATAATTAATTCCATAGTTGAAATTATTAGTACTATTAACTTTGTTTTCATTTATGTTTCTTTTGTTTTTTAATTCAACCAGCAGGTTTACCACAGCCATAAAAATCAAACCTAGAAGAGGAAGTAAAAACTTATCTTGAAAAAGATAAAAATAAATAAAAGCCCAGTTACTTACACCTATATGCAATACTTTTCTGGCTAAAAAAACATTATTTATCTTTCTGGTTTTTTTGTTCTTTATAATTAAAGAAACTGAATAAAAAAATACTATCAAGAGAAATGATAATACTAAAGCTATGGCATTACCATGAACGTCCACCGCCCCCTCCAAAGCCTCCTCCAGAGAAGCCAGAAGAACCAAAACCTCCTCCACCTATATGAGCAGTTCCCCGTCCTGATCTGATTTCTGCACGACTTAAATTCAAATTTCTACTCATATGAGATAATAAAGAACTGTACAAATAAGCATTTATTAAACCATAATCTGAAACATACCATGACGGCTGTTCCATTCTAATTGAATCAAATTTCTTAGCCCACTTATCTTCTAAATTAAGAACTATTGCATAACTTAAAATATGAAAATAATATTCAGGATTATCATCTATCATTCTCTTAAGTTGATCTATTTCAGCCTTAGATATAAATTCCTTAAGCCCCAATACATGCTCTTTCTTTTCCTTACCATAATCAGTTAAATGAATACAAAGACTACCTAAAAAACAAATTAATGAAGAACTTAAAACAGACACTATTAACGACTTAATATCAAAATCTACAAAATTTACATAAAGGAAAAAATAGGCTCCAAAAACGGCTAAAATAACAGGTATCAATGATTTTAATAGTGGAATAGAAATTGAATTGTTTTCTGAATGAATTGAAATATTTGTAACTATACCTGAATAAACTATCACGTACATTAAAGCTACAAATATAAAAACAAAACTTCTTCCAATCTCTAATTCTGAAGCAGTAATTCCAAACACACATGAAAAAATAGGGAAGAAGGAAATGAATGTTAAAAAAGAACACTTAGATTTATCTTTTTTATTATATAATTCCTTAGCTCCTGTAAAGAAATTTTTAAGAGATGTTTTAGCATTTTCCACAGAAGTATAAAATGATGAAGAATTGATTTTTTTGATATCAATTTTTTCATTAATACCAACCCCTCTGAAAAAACCATAAAAAAGATCTCTTTCATGATCAGAAGCAGAAGAAGGTAAATCTGATAATTTTGTAAAAACAAAATAACCTTTCTTTTCTTCTGTTATTTTTAAATAACCTTTATCTGCCCAGTAAAAAATCATGGCAGTAAGATCTTTTTGATTAAATTTCCCATAAAGCAACTGAGAAACCAACATTGGATTAAAACCTTCTGGTGGTTCAAACCTGGCGGTAATAACCAACGGATTTCTTTTACCATACTTCATGTATACGATAATTCCAATAATTATACCAAAACAACTTACAAAAAAACTTGCTAACCTAAACTGCTCCCTATAGTCCCATAACTTTCTAGCACCTTCATACCAATTATCAGGAAATTCAGCCCTAATGGTAACAGCCTCATTAGGCATTAATTCAGAAACAGTACCTGAAATAATTATTCCATCTGAAACTTCCTTAATATTGAAAGGAACAGGCTGTCTTGAACCATACCTGCCTGAAGTTATCCAGATTCTTGTTTCTTCCAGTGAAATTGGTATAAAAACGGAAAAATTAAAAGTTAAAACAGGAACATCCCATCCATCACCTAAAAGGTTGAAATAAAAATCATCATAGCCATCATTTACATCTTCTGGTAAATCATAATCATACTTAAGAGAATATGACTTATCCCCTCTTACCAGCGTATGTTCATCACCTAGTCTTATAAGCATGGTACCGTCTTCAACTTCAGATTCAAATGGAGTGGAACACTGAATATTTAAAACTTTGGCTGTTACTCTAACATCTTCCTGATTATACAACACAGGAATCATTCTGATAATTCCATGTCTAGGTTCAGAAAAATAAATATTATAATCTTCAGTAACCTTATGAACTGCATTTTTACCCACTTCAACATTTACATTCATTTCATTAATCAAATAGTCATAAGCAAATAATGGAGTAAAAAAAACAGATAAAAAAAATAAACAGATTAAAAATTTTTTCATTTATTCAATAATCATTTAAATATTTGTAAATCAATTCTCTCTAGTAAATAAATATAAATTAAAACTGAACTTTAACATTTTCACGTTCAGCTTCTCTAATTTCCAAATAAGGTAATTTTTTAAACTTAGCTCCAAATATCATAACAACTATATTATTAGGGAATGTGGCTATAAGTGTATTAAATTCCTTAACTACACCATTATAATATTTTCTAGCTTGAAGAATTTCCTGCTCTAATGTTGTAAGCTGTTTCTGCAAATCCTGAAAGTTTGTATTGGCTTTCAAATCAGGATAAGCTTCAGAAAGGGCAAATAAAGTTTTTAAAGTGCCGGCAAAGGCATTATCCGCCTTATCTTTTTCTTCAATACCCTGGGCATTCATAGCCATATTTCTAGCTTGAATAACAGCTTCCAGTGTTTCTTTTTCATGTTTAGCATAACCTTTTACTGTTTCAACTAAGTTCGGAATTAGATCATAACGTTTCTTTAAATGTGTATCTATCTGTGCAAATGCTTCCTCAGACATATTAAGAAGTCTTACACATTTGTTGTATGCTGAAATAATAAAAATTACTAAAATGGCTAAAACAGCAATAATTACATAGACCATAAATACAGTTCCTCCTACTTAATTACATTCATGACAATAAAATCATAGAATGAATATATTGATATTATTACTGGAATTATAATCTTTTCTGTTTGACTTATCTACTGTTCTTTTCTTTTACATTTTTACAATTCAAACAAAGCATGGCATAAGGTATGGCTCTTAATCTTTCTTCTGGTATAGGTTTTCCGCATATGGCACAGGTTCCGTATTTTCCATTCTTTATTCTTATAAGAGCCTGCCTTACTGCATTAAGTTTATTTGCATCCAGTTGACTTATAGTTTCCATCTTTCTGGTAACCATATCTTCTGTTGCTAAATCTGCACTGTCTCTTATCCCATTAGCAGAAACCACACCTCTAAAATCATCATCTGTTTTTTCTATTTTTGATCTTATACTCTCTTCAAGTTTTAAAAGTTCTTTCTCCATTTCTTGTTCAAAATGTGTCATAACAAAACTCCTGTCAAAACTCCTGTCAAGATTGAAAATAGTTTAACTACATCTACTTTATTAAACAATATATACTTTAATAAACCATAATTTATTTAAAGTATTACTGATATAAAAACAATTAACTGCACAAAAAATCATAATTAGGTAAAACTACACAGTATGGTTACAAATAAACATCAAAAGACTTTTTAGCTATGAATGGACTTTAACCTTTTTATGACTAGTTAAAAACCTCTTAGGAGAGATTTATCTATAACTTTTGAACTTAGATATGTTGAAACACTTACGTAAACATTTGAGAAAATATCTTCAACACTTTTTACGTCATCCTTATAAATTAGATTTGGTAAAGTTAATGTAAAAAAAGTTGAATCAGAGTTGACATATGGTTTATGTGAACTATCAGCACTTAAGTAATCATCTAATATTTTACACCCCAGTTCCTAGTCCCTGAATTAATCCTAAAAGAACTAATATTCCACAAACTATATTATTTCTATGCACAGGAATAATTGATTCTAATTTTTTTCATTATGTAAAATTTCAGAACTAACTAAGCTACCTGGAGATGTTATTTCTAATCTATCAATAAATAGATTTATTTAAATCTATGAACCATCCATCCAATAGTTTCTAAGAGCAAACGTTTTGCTACACCATACTTATTAAAGTTTTTATATTTTTACATGAATCAGAAAAGAGAGCCAATCCTTTTGAAATATGCCCATAATGGTAAATTATTTTTTTAGTTGTAATGTTTTTTTGACAATCTCTCTCCACGTCTTTTTTTATAAAAATTTAATAAAAAAACAAAATTATTTTCACTAGCCATAACAAGTTGCCTGATTTCATCTAAGCTAGCTATATTTATTTGCCCAAATCTTCTAATAAACGTAAAATAACTTCCTCTATCTTTTTCAGAAACAGGAAGGAATTTTGAATGCTTAATAATAATTTCAATTATAGTATTGTACTCTAAATTTCCTGTAGCTGTATGAATTTTAAATTCAGGTTTGATTATAGGGTCAAGCCTGTTATTTATTTCCTGATTCACAAATAATATTAGTTTATCTACTGTATATTTATCTAAGGCAACTATTTTATATGTTATATCTTCTACTCCATTAGCAAAGACTGTTAAAGTTTTAAACCATGAAAGCTCTAGACTTGTTCCGTTATTATCTACACCTTTTAAGAGAATGCCTTTAAACTCAGTTTCAACATCTTCAATTAAAATATCATCAAATAAATAATATTATATATCACATTACCGATAGTTTTAACAAAAAAATCCCCATCTTGATTCCTGCTTAGTATCTGCCTTCAAAATGACAAAATAATTTTTTCCCACAATTGATTGCTCTTTTTCTAATTAAATAATTAAAGATATTAATACACCATTTTTTGATTAAAAAAAAATTTTCAATTGGCTTAAAACACCCCTCTACAGTACAATATTCTAAAATGTAAGGTGATTCTAATCTTTTTAATTCTTTCCACGTTTCATATTTTTTTAAATTTGCCCATTTGTATAAAAAATAGGCAAAATTAAATAATAATGGTTTGGTAAAACTTGAAGCTTTTTTAATTAAACTTTTGTATCTACATATAGTTTTTGCAATTTCTTCATGATATTGCCCATTTGTAAAAGTATTAGAATCATTGAACATGCTTAGTCTCCATCTAATACAAATATCAAGAATAAAAGCCGTAGATCCAATCATGCTTATTTCTGCCATAAAAAATAATATCATGTATTTTTCCAAAATCTTCAGGATGATATTTAACCCCTTTATATGTTGAGGTTTTGTATATACAACATGCGAAATTATATCTAGGATCTTTTTCTTTTCAAAATTCTTTTTAAAATTTCTCTACGATGAGAACCTTTTGGGAAAAAAACATCAAAAATTGTTCTGTAAAAAGATTTATTTTTATCATAAATTTGATTAATTGAACTAATACACATTTTTCTAATTATTTCTTCATAAAAAACAGATTTACGAGCATATGACCACCAAATATCTCCAAACCCAATCATTGGATAAACCCATGGTTTAGGACACGCAGCAAAATGAATTAAACACGGCGTCTTCAACGCACTTTCCCATTCATCTTTTAACCAATCTGGAGCACAAGCAATATGCTGTTCAGAATTCATTCCTTTAGGAAATAAATTCCATTTTAAATCAAATAAAGATAGACTTTGATTAAAAAAAACATTAAAAACATCTTGCTCTGCACATCTCATATATTTTTTCTGCCAAAAAGACATTATAGTATCTTGAGAAAATGCATTCCTTATTTTATCTAAATTAATTAAAAGAACATCTGAATTAAAATAATTTAATGGATATTTCAATTCTAATTCTTTTTTACTAATATCTATGCTTAACCTTCCTATGTATCCTAAATCTCTTGCTGCAGCAATTGTATAATCTTGACATTTATATTTAACAAACAAATTTGCAATATCATTTAATACAACAATATCTACTCCTAAATTAATTACTTTGTCATAACCACGAAGAATCCAAGGTAAAGATAGTCTCCAATAATTTAAATATAAATAATTATATCTAGAAGAATTAATATAAGATTCTACATATTTTGAAGGATTGAAAAAACGAATAGATATGTTATTTTTTTTATTTCTTAATATTAAATTTTTTTCATTATCATCAATTTCATTTAACATTACAATGATATCATAATTATAACTTATAGAAGAAAAATTAATAATTGATGAAATGGCAACATCCAAATAGGGTATATATTCTTTGCTAACTTGAAAAATTATTGGAATATTATTTTCATTAAAAAATGGTCTAATTTCATTATCTATATTACACATTTTATTATCTTAAATATATTTCTAATTATTTATTAAATCCAAAATTGTTTCTATTATTCCCTTTGAATCTAAGTAAAATTTTTCATATAAAATTGGAGCATGTGCTGAAGGCGAAAATACATCCGGAATTCCTAAAACCTGATATTTTACAGACAAACCACTTTTAACAATTATTGTTGCGACAATACTACCTAAGCCACCATTAATATTATGATCTTGAACAACTAGTAATCTACCAGATTTGCAAGCATAAATAATAGCATCAATATCAATTGGTTTTATAGAATACAAATCAATAACACCTACTTTATAACCATATCTAACTTCTAATTCTTCAGCAGCTTTAAGTGAATATTTAACAGTAATTCCTGATGTAAGAATAAAGCAATCTCCCCCATCTCTTAATAAATGAGATCCTCCTATTGTCACTTTTACATCTATAGGATAAATACAATCTACAGGTTCTATACCTACTCTTATATACATTGGTTTATTTATTGTAAGCGAATAGTCTAGAAGATTTCTTGCTTGATTTTGATCACAAACTTCAAAAATATTAATACCAGGTATTGCATTCATTATTCCAATATCTTCTATAGCCCAATGAGTAGCACCAGAAATTCCACCAGAAACACCCGCATAAATGCCTATCATTTTAACATTTCTACTCCCATATGCAACATCATCTCTACATTGTTCACATGCTCTCATGGTTAAAAAAGAAGCCATAGTAAAGACGTATGGAACGAATCCTTCACATGATAATCCGGCAGCAAATGAAACCATGTTTTGCTCAGCTATTCCCACATTAAAAAATCTATTTGGAAACGATAAAGCAAAATTTCTATTTCTGCATGTACCAGATAAATCTGCATTTACAAGTACGATTTTTTCATTTTTATTACCTAAGGTTGTCATATAATTGCCTATAACATCTCTCAAAGAAATACTCACAAAGCCCACCTTTTGAATTGACCCCCATATGTTGGAGTAAATGCCAACAAAGGGGGTTTGTTTTTGTCTAGGATTACAAATGAACAGAAAAAACGATTT
>CACYEI010000057.1 GCA_902773355.1 uncultured Spirochaetales bacterium | reverse complement strand
GAACAGAAGATGAGTCAACACATTTCATTATGGTTTTTGAACGCTCATACGCAGAAATTCCAGTCTTTGTATCTTTATAGTCAACTGAAACAGTAAATGCTGTTTCATGGTTGTCTGTATTATCTTCTACCATGGGATAAAACCCAAGTCTGTTAGAAATGTCAGAAGACATAGGAGTACAGATAAGCCCTCTACCGTATTTAGCCATGAAGTTTATATTTTCTGGTGTAGCATATACAGCAGCACAAATAAAGTCTCCTTCATTTTCTCTTTCTTCATCATCTGACACCATTATTATCTTTCCGTTTTGAAGTGCTTTTATTGCAGTTTCAAATACTCTATCATCATTCTTTTCATTATTGATTTTTTTGTTATTGTTTTTTTCCATATTAATTATATGTTATTTTTAATATTTCTATTTTTTATATCTTTTTTATATCTCTTCCAGCCAGTTCTGATAAATTGTAGTTTCCATTATTATTAATGGCTGGTAAAACTTTAATCATACTTACAGCTATCATTGATTTTGTATTAACAAGATCAAAATCTGAACTTTCAAAATTAGAACTGACCAACTGAGGAGCAGCTTCTCCTCTTATTGAAAACTCTTCTCCGTTTTCTTCATCCCTTTCATGTCTAACAAGATTATCATAGTATTCAATGTTTCCAACAGTTGCTACACCCCATTTAAGGTTAGAATTTTCTGGAACATTTATGTTTATGTATGAATTTGGTAAACATAAAGAATAAAAATCAGATAAATATTTTTTTACAAACTGTGCAGAATCATCATATGGATAGCTAACTCCGTTTGTATTATTACAACTGACAGCTATAGACGGATAACCTCTCACAGCACCCTCTGAAGCTCCTCCAGCAGTTGCAGAATATACCAAATCTGTACTTATATTAAATCCGCAGTTGATTCCAGATATGACCATATCAGCCTTACCCATTTCAGGAATTGCTCCCTTATCAGCAAATAAAACGCAGTCTGCAGGATAGCCATCACAAAAATAATGTTTTTCTGAAACTTTTACAATTTTCAGTTTTCTATTTAAACTTATGGCGTGGCTACAGGCACTTCTCTGAGATTCTGGGGCCAAAATCCAAACATCATGTCCATCTTCAGCTAAAACATCATATAAGATATTTATTCCTTCTGCTTTATAGCCATCATCATTTACAAGAAGTATCTTAAACTTTTTCATATTGATAATTTTACTATAAGTCATAAATTTATTCTATTGAAGATAAATACCAATTACATAAAAATATTCCTGCACAAACGGATACATTTAGTGAACCTTTACAGCCCCCCATAGGTATTTCAACTCTTTTATTTGAGTGTTCCAACAATACAGGTCTTATACCTAATTCTTCATTTCCTAATATCAATACTCCATTTAAGCTGAACTTGAAATTTTTAAGGCTTTCCCCACCTGTTTCTAAAGCAATAATATCCTTGTTATTTTTGTTCTGTTCCTCTAAAAACTTTAATAAATCCCTTTCATCTATATATTCCCATTCCACTGTATCAATACACCCTCTGGCTGTACGCCTGGAATGTGGATGTTCTGGATTTGCTGATTTTTCTGTAAGTAGAATTTTTCTTATACCAAAAGAGTCTGCACTTCTAAAAATAGCACCAACATTATATGGACTTCTTATTTCATCTAGAATCAGAATTTTATCCTGAATAATTCTCTTGCTTATATCTAGTTCACCACTACTCAATAAATAATCAAAATCAGATTTTTCTGATTTTAATTTACTGAGTATGTCTTGTGCTACATCATAGATATAAAAAGCATCTGATCGTTTAGATAATTGTACAGATTTTGATTGTGCTGATTTCTTAGCAATAGGTTTATAATTACATACATCCAAAATCATGTTAACATAATCATAATCTAATAAATCTTCTTCTAATGCCTTATGAGATAATTGAAACAAAATATTTGCACATTTTTTATTTCTGGTAAAATCATTTAAAGATAATAATTTATTTTTTGTAATCACTTTATATCTATAATACTAATATTCAATACTAATCTTCTGGTTTTTCTAATTTGAAATCACACATATTCGGAAGCACACATACTGCAAACTCACCTTTTACAATCTTTAATTTATCAACAACCTCATCTACAGTTCCAACAATAAATTCTTCATGAATTTTAGTCATTTCTCTTCCTACAACTACTCTTAAGTTAGAAGATATTTCTTTCAATTCTGTAAGAACTTTTATAATTCTATAAGGTGATTCATAAAAAACAAAAGGTTCTTTTCTTTCTATGAGTTCAGTCAATCTTTTTTTTCTTTTACCTTCTTTAATACTAAAAAAGCCTTCAAATAAAAATGTTTTACCATGAATACCGCTGACACTTATAATAGTACTGACAGCACTAGGTCCAGGAACTGGAACTATTTTAAAATCACACTCTCTTACCTTATTTACCAAAAAACTCCCAGGGTCACTTACAGAAGGTGTTCCAGCATCACTGCAATAAGCCATATCCAAACCTGTTGATAAAAGTTTTATTATACCATCAGAAGACTCTTTTTCATTTATTGCATTACAACATATAAGACGCTTTCCTTTTATATTAAGAAAGTTTAAAAGATTTAATGTATGTCTTGTATCCTCACAAATAACTACATCTACTTGAGACAGTATTTTAACAGCCCTATAGGTAATATCATCCAAATTACCTATAGGGGTTGAAACAATGTATAAAATACCTTTTTTATCCATTAGGAAGTCTTAGGCTTTGACTAATTTTTCAGCTTTTAAAGCAATATCTTCTGCTGTAAATTTAAATGTTTTAATTAGGTATTTAAGATCTCCAACTTCGCCAAATTTTTCTCCAACATTAACAAAATCCATTAAAGTTGGACAAGTCTTAGACAAATGGGCAGCCACAGCTTCTCCTAAACCACCTGCATATCTACCGTTTTCACAGACTAATACTTTACCAGTTTTTTTGGCTGTTTTCTCTATAAGTTTAGTATCTAAAGGTTTTATTGTATGCATGTCTATAAGTTCTGCACTGATACCTTTTTCTTTCAAAAGTCTTACTGCATTTTCTGCTTCATTAACCATTATTTCTCCTTCTGCAATAATGGAAAGATCTTTACCTTCACTTAAAACAATACCTTTTCCTAAAGTTATTGTTTTATCAACCGAATACCTATGTGTAACACCTTTACGTGCCAGCCTAATATATGAACTGTGTCCGCTTTCATAAGCCTGAACAACTAAATCATAGCAACTCTGTGCATCTGATGGATCTATGATAATTAAATCAGGTATCTGACGCATAAGTGCTATATCTTCAAATGGCATATGAGTTCCACCATTAACCTGAGCAACAACACCAGGGTCAGTACCTATTAGATGAACTCTCTGCTTAGCATAATTTACTGACAGGAAGAACTGATCAAAGGCTCTTCTACTTGAAAAAACACCAAAAGACTCAGCAAAAGGAACAAAACCCATAGAAGACAAACCAGCTGCCACTCCCACCATATTTGCCTCTGCTATTCCACAGTTAAAAGCTCTTTTAGGATATTTTTCAAAGAAGCAAGTACTACCTAAACACTTCATAAGATCAGATTCCAACATAACTACATCTGAATTTTTTTCAGCCAAATCCATAATAGCAGCCATTAGAGCGTCTTTCATATCTACAAAATCAGACGTATCTCTATAATTGTTTTCTTTATTTACAGCTTTAGATGCGTTTGCCTTAGATGTATTTGTAGTATTAACATTATTTGTACTTTTTGCAGACATACTGATTAACCCTCCAATTCAAGTGCTTTTATTGCATTATTCATATCTTCTTCTGAAATGGCCATGCTATGATTTGAAACAGTCCCAACACCAGGGGCATAACCAAAACTTTTAATTGTATCACAAATAATCATACTAGGTCTGTCTTTTACAGCCTTAGCCTGAGTTACTGCATAATGAAGTTCTGAAAAATCATGACCATTTATTCTCTGAACATGCCAATTAAATCCAAGCCATCTAGTATCTATATTATCCATGCAGATAACATCTCTTGTATAGCCGTCCAACTGCATTTTATTAAAGTCTGTAAATGCAATTAAGTTTCCCAGCTTTTGAGTTGAGGCAAATTCTGCCATTTCCCAAACCTGTCCTTCCTGACTTTCCCCATCACCCAAAATCAGATAGGTAAAAGATTTTTCATCTTTAATTTTCTGTCCTAAAGCTATCCCTGCAGCAGCACTGGCACCCTGTCCAAGTGAACCTGTAGTAAAATCTATTCCAGGGGTTTTGGTCATATCACAATGACTGGGTAAATTTGTTCCTCCCTTATTTAAGGTTAAAAGCCAACTTTTAGGGAAGAAACCCTTATCAGCCAAAACAGCATAAACAGACGGACCTGCATGCCCTTTTGAACACACCAATCTATCACGGCCTTCCATTTTTGGTTCTTCAGGATTAATATTCATCTGATAGTAATAAAGATAAACCAAAATTTCCACTATAGACATAGCCCCGCCTATATGTCCTTTACCAAGATGTGCTATTTCCTTTATGGTAGATATTCTTATCTCCTTAGCCTTTTCTTTCAGCTTACACACATCTAAATTTGCATTTTTTACTTTTGCCATCAAAAACTCCTAAACTGAAAATTTTAAATTATTAAATATTATTTATTAAATTTTCTAACTCTGAACAGATTTTTTCAAGTTTAATTACTTTAACCTCTTCTAAAGATTTTCTTAATTTTACTTCACATTCTCCGTTGGAAAATGTTTTGTTTCCAAGTATTATCCTAATGGGTAAACCAATTAAATCAGCATCTGCAAATTTAACACCTGCTGTTTCTTTTCTATCATCATATAAAACCTCAAAACCTGAATTACATAACTTTTCATAAACAGTATCTGCCTCAGTTCCTTTTAATAAACTAATAAGATGAATCTGGTATGGAGCTACAGGTAGTGGAAGTTTTAAACCTTTATCATCATTATATTCTTCACATAGACAAGCCAATAATCTGCCTACTCCTATACCATAGCTCCCCATAACCACAGGATGCCTTTTCCCGTTTTCATCTTGATAATAACAATTCATTTCCTCAGAATATCTTGTACCAAGCTGAAAAATATTCCCAACTTCCACACCTTTTGAAACTGAAAGCTCACCACTACATTCTGGACATTTGAAACCTTTTTGAGCTGATGCAATATCAGAAACTATACCAGAATAATCTTTTCCATAATTTGTATTTATAAAATGATAGTTTTCTTTATTAGCCCCGCAAACTAAATTATTAGAATAGGCAACGCTTTCATCTACTACAACAACCACATTTTTATCACAATCTATTGGAGATCCATAACCTGGAACCATTTTAGCCTTTAATATTTCTTCATCAAGTGCAGGTCTTAATGAATTTGCCTTAACTACGTTTTGAAGTTTGTTTTCTTCCACTTCAAAATCACCACGAATCATTCCAACTACTAATTTTTCTTCCTGTTTACCTGTTTTGTCATCAATAAATGTTCCCACCATAAAAAGTGCTTTGGCAGTTTTTCTTTTTTCTATTTTTAAATATTCACATAAATTATCAATGCTCTTAACACCAGGTGTTTTTACTAATGTCCGTTCTTTTATTTCTTCAGAAAAATATTCTTTTTTAAATTTAGCTACTTGTTTGTTTGCTGTATAACCGCATTTACTGCACGTTACTATGGTATCCTCACCTATGGAAGACAAATACATATATTCATGTGAAACTTTTCCTCCCATCATACCGCTATCTGAACCTACTGCCACAACGGGAAGTCCGCATTTTTTATAAATCCTAAAATAAGCATCATAGTGGTCTTTATATACTTTCCTTAAACCTTCATAATCCTTATCAAAGCTGTAGCTGTCTTTCATGGTAAATTCTCTAACTCTGATAAGTCCAGCTCTAGGCCTGGGGTCATCTCTCCATTTAGTCTGAATTTGATAAACCAGAAGTGGTAGTCTTTTATATGAATCTATTTCAAATCTTGCTAGATCCGTAGCACATTCTTCATGAGTCATAGCCAAGCACATATCCGAATCTCTTCTGTCCTTAAATCTGGTCATCTCTCTATCAATACTGTAGTATCTGCCTGTTTCCTTCCATATACTCCCAGGATTAACCACAGGCATAAGAATTTCCTGTGCACCTATATTATCCATTTCTTCTCTAATTATTTTCTGAATCTTCTGTATACTTCTATACCCTAAAGGAAGTAAGGAAAAAATCCCTGAAGCGTGCTGTTTAATAAAACCTGCTCTAAGTAAAAGCTCATATCCTCTGGTATCCGCATCATTAGGTACATCTCTAAGTGTGCGAGCAAACATTTTACTCATTCTCATATTTCAAATACTCCAATTGTTAAAATTTATTTAATAAATAATTGACAATTATTTAAACCACATTAAAATCAATACAGTTAGATATTATGAAATCTAAAAAATACTATCAATGTAAAAAGGAATTAATATGAAAAAAACAAATCAAATTTTCTCTTTTTTCACGTTACTTGTAGCATTTTTATGTATAATATCATGTGCTACAAATTTTTCTGGCAGTTTCAACTACACTTCAAAACTGCCTAAAGCGGTTTTATCTGTACATTCTGATAAAGCAGATTTGTCAGCTACCTCTTCCATTTCAGTTAAAGCTGAATTAAAAAATGCCAATAATGCTACCGTTCAGACCATAACTGAAAATCTAAACGTGTCA
This sequence comes from uncultured Spirochaetales bacterium, assembly GCA_902773355.1. GTDB lineage: Bacteria > Spirochaetota > Spirochaetia > Sphaerochaetales > Sphaerochaetaceae > CACYEI01. The sequence continues at coordinate 1,047 of CACYEI010000057.1, read as the reverse complement.
GAAGTTGTGAAAACCATCAATACCAATAATGTGGAATTTGAATTTGACTTTAAATGCCATGGAAAATTCTTAGTTGAAATATCACTGAATTCAGCTAATGGAAAGACAATTCATAAAGAAAGACAACAGGTAATTATTACCTCTAATGAATACAACATTGGCTCTTTATCTCAGACTGTTCCAGTTTCATTTTTCTCACTGCTAGTAGCAGATGAAGACTATAATACATTTGTTGATTCATCTTTAGTTAGTTATTTCTGCTTAGAAAGAGATCACCAATATGACCACAGTGCTCTTCTTCCAAACATGGTAGAGATTCCAGCATTAGACAATACATCTTTAGATTATGTCAGCAGGGCAGCCAAATATATAAGTTACCTACATGAACTTAATTCTGAATCTTACTTCCATTTCTTTATTAATGATGCTGAACTGAACCTAATATCAACTTTTGCATTAGACAATGGTATGGCTTTTGATAAATTTGACATTACCATGTTTTCAGATGGTACCATGACATATAATGTCTTCTTTGATTATTTTGGAAACAATCCAAATGACAGCACTGAAAAATATGATAATCTGGCCAAAGTTTGGGAAGAAGCAAAGATAAAAATTGCAAATAAAGATGAATCATATAAACTGGATATTTTAAATGCAGAAGGTCTTAAAGATTGGCATCAGAGCATGCTCCATTTTAATGCAGTACTATTAAATGATCCTGATGTAAATTTAAAATGGATAGTAAACAGAATCTCAACAGATACATTTGGAAATTCTTCTGTATTCAATACATATCTTCTTCCACTTAAAGATAAAAAATTCTTTGCACTAAACTTATACAACATGTATTCTGCTTTAACAGAAACAGAAAAACAGGCAGTAAAGAATCTCCTAAGTTTAGAAGTTTCAGAAGTTGAAAAAGCCGCTGCAGCTGGTAAAAAAATCATGGTATTCCTGGGTACTAAAGGAATAACCCCAAAAGAAGTTGATTATTTGACATTCATGATTAAACACTTTGGTTCTGACTACGCCTATTTCTATAAG
>CACYEI010000056.1 GCA_902773355.1 uncultured Spirochaetales bacterium | reverse complement strand
TAATCCTTTTTGTAATCCTTTTTGTAATCCTTTTTGTAATCCTATCTCTTCTGAAGCTACACGTGCTGAACGTTCATCTATCTCATGCATCTCCCTCATGTATTGTTCTATCCAATAATTCTTATCCCCACTAATTGACATAAGTGATTGCTTTGCACCCATTAGCCCTTCCTCCTTATCTGTAAGTTTCTTTATTAATCCATTTTTATCTTTATCATCTGCATATTTGAAAAATATTGCCCAATTCTCTAATGCTGTATTTTTATCTATACTATCTAATAAACTTTCTACTTTTGGTAATTCAATTAAAACAATATTCATCATATTTGCTAGCTCTTTTCCATCCTTAGTTCGCATGGAATAATATCCTATTGGTGAATCATCCTTACTCCACTTCCTATCTGAATGATATAAAAAATTTACTACATTAATCTGATATACTCTTGGATTTTTACCCCAAACTCCACCTTTATCAAAATATGAAGTCTCTAGCCTTGCTACATGGTATTCCGCTCTACTTCCATAATCATAATTCTGATTAAATGCTTGCATCTCTATATTTACCACTTCCCCATCTGTCAGCCTACATAGGATATCATAAAAAACATCCCTTTGCCCTTCATAACTTTTCACTGCATTATTAGTCGTTAAGTCTATTTGTTCTACATCCTTCCCTATTACTGCCTCTATAAATGACTTTAACGCTTTTTCAGAATCCTTAGTAGGCTGCGTAAATATTGCCTTAAAAGTACTATCTATTCTAGGATTTAACAGCTTACCTTCTTCCATTTGAGCTAAATATTCTTCTTTAGTTCTTATACCTTTATCTTCCATAATCAAATTATAATACATTTCCTAAAACTTGTGTATAAAATTGATTAGCTTTAAAAATACCTTTGTTATTTATTTTTATTTGTGCAGTTCTCATATTTAAAAATCCTCAATAACTTTTGAATATTAAATCATTTTGCGTTAAAAGAATTTTTATGTTTTTTCAGTAATAACTTAAAAGTATCTATAATCAGAAAACAGATTTTATAATAAAAAACAGTTAAGTATTAGTTATGATTCTTAAAGAGAATTGAGTAAAAAATGATATTTTGCTATCTTTTAATTGAACAAGAATGGATAAGAATATGGAAGATGCAAATATAAGAAATATTGGGATTATAGCTCATATTGATGCTGGTAAAACTACAACAACAGAAAGAATTTTATACTATACAGGACAGAATCATAAAATAGGTGAAGTGGATAATGGTGAAGCCACCATGGACTGGATGGAGGAAGAACAAAACAGAGGAATAACCATTACCAGTGCTGCAACAACCGTATTCTGGAACAAAACACAGATTAACATTATAGATACCCCAGGACATGTAGATTTTACAGCAGAAGTTGAACGAGCACTAAGGGTTCTTGATGGTGCCGTAGGCATTTTTTGTGCTGTAAGTGGTGTACAACCACAAACTGAAACTGTTTGGAAACAGGCTGACAACTATAACATACCAAGAATTGCGTATATAAATAAGATGGATAGACTTGGTGCCAATTTTTATTCTGTTTTAACAGACATTAAAGAAAAACTATCAGAAAACCCTGTTCCTCTTTTTATTCCTATTGGTTCTGAAAGTTCTTTTAACGGAATAATAGATTTGGTAAAAATGAAAGCAATATTTTTTGATCAAAATTCACTAGGTAAAAATTATACTTATGAAAATATACCAAAGGATATGATAGAAACAGCAAATACTTGGCATGAAAAACTTATAGATGTGGTTTCATCTTATAGTGATGAGATTACTGAGCTGTACTTCTCTGGCTCAGATATACCTGAAAATTTGATTTATAAAACAATCCACAAATATACATTAAGCAGAGATCTTCTACCTGTATTCTGTGGTTCTTCCTTAAAGAATACAGGGGTCCAGTGTCTTCTTGATGGAATAACTGCTCTTTTACCGTCTCCAGATGAAGTTAAACCAACAGTAGGACACAATATAAAAAAGAATCAGGATGAAATAATAAAAAATAATCCAAATGGTCAGTCATTAGCTCTTATCTTCAAACTACAATACAATTCAAACCTAGGTTTCATGGCATTTACTAGAGTTTATAGCGGTACTATAAAAGCTAAAACTGGAATACTAAACATAACAGAGAAAAAAAAAGAAAGGATTAATAAAATACTGAGAATGCAAGCCAATCATGCTGAAGAAGTAGATGAACTTAAAAGCGGAGACATTGGCGTTATTATTGGATTTAAAGAATCTAAAACAGGGGATACCATTGGTTCTGAAAATTTTCAAGTTCTCTTGGAAAAGGTTGTTTTCCCTTCCCCAGTTATTTCTGTTGCCATAGAGCCAGAGACAGCTTCTGATAGAGATAAGCTGTCTAAAGCACTTTTGATAATGAAACTGGAAGATCCCACCTTTACTTATAAGGAAGATGAAGAAACAGGTCAAACACTTATAAGCGGTATGGGAGAATTGCATTTAGATATAATTGTGACACGACTTAAAAAAGAACATAAGGTCTTATGTAAAATTGGCAATCCTCAGGTATCCTATAGAGAAAGTATTAAATCAGAAGTAACTGAAACTTCAGAATTTTCAAAACTTCTTGGAGGTAAGGAAAACAACGCAAAACTTACACTCAAAATTTATCCTATTGATAGCTCATCTAATGTTTACAAAAATTCACTTGAAAAGCACCAATCAAAAGAAATTCCTGAAAACATACTGAGTGCCATAGAGACTGCTGTTAACAATACATTTAAAAGTGGCATAAACTTAGGCTATGAGTGCTGTAATATATGTGTTGAATTAGTAGATATTACATATAATGAATTAACTTCTACAGAATATGCTTTCTCTGCCTGTGCTGTTCAATGTTTTAATAGTGCATGTTTAAAAGCTAATCCTGTTCTGATGGAACCGGTCATGGATGTAAGTATTACAGTTCCAGATTCATATGTGGGAGACTGTATCTCTGGCTTAACCAGTAGAGGTGGTTTAGTTTCAGACATACAAAATAAAGCAGGTATCAGTATTATAAACGCCCAGGCACCATTATCCAAACTTTTTGGATACACTACTTCTCTAAGATCAGCTACACAAGGAAGAGGTTCTTTCAGCATGCAATTTAAATATTATTCAGAAAAAAACTAAAATAACTTTTTTTTAAAAAAGGCTGGTTAAAATAATTCTAAAAGAACAGGTGCATGATCTGAACCTAAGACTTCAGTATATATTTCAGCAGTTTTTATATCTGGTATTAAAGATTCTGAAACCAGAAAATAATCAATTCTCCAACCTACGTTTTTTTCTCTTGAATTAAATCTATAGCTCCACCATGAATATTTTATTAAGTCTGGATGTAAAAATCTAAATGAATCAGTAAACCCTGATGATAGAAGAGATGAAAAGCTGTCTCTTTCTTCAATGGTGAATCCTGCATTTCTTAAATTTGATTTAGGGTTTTTTATATCTATCTCATTATGAGCAACATTAAAATCCCCACAAACAACTACTGGTTTAATTTTTTTTAAAGCTAAAAGAAATTCTTTAAATTTTTCATCCCACTTTAGTCTGTAGTCTAACCTTTTTAACCCCTCTTGTGAATTTGGTACATATACACAAACTAAGAAAAACTTTTCATATTCTAAATAGGTTATTCTGCCCTCTGCATCTGGGAAAAAATGATTAGATAATGGCTTAATTTTAGTAAAAACAGCTGTTCCACTATAGCCTTTTTTTCCCGCATAGTTAAAAAATGTCTGATAACCTTCTGGATTATAGTCAAGTTGGTTAGAACTTAGTTTTATTTCTTGAAGACAGATTATATCTGGACTTATTTTATTTAGAAATTCATCAAAGCCCTTATTTAGAACAGCACGCAGTCCATTTACATTCCATGAAATTAGTTTCATAAGTTCTCCTTAAATTAATAAGTTGTTTTAGTTTTCAGATAATCACTAAATCTTGGCAAACTTAATTCCAAATATCCATATATTGGTGCTTTTATAATTCCCTTTTTTAAAAGCCTGTCTCTATATACACTTAATGTTTTTATATACATACCAGAAGATTTACCTAAATTAAATATCTTATTTTGAATCCCGTCTTTAAAACTTTGAAGAAGTTTTATTTCTTTTAATGATAGCTCTGAAAAAATTTTATCATAAACAGACAAAAGACCACCATCTATTATCTTTTCTATTTGAAAAATAATTAGCTATAGATGTAAGTAAAACTGTTTTCCCACTTCCTCTAACGCCAGTAATTATATAAACAAAATTAGATGGAGATGAAGATAAGAATTCTGAGATTATTTTTTCTGACTCTACGGGTCTTTTTATAAAATTTTCTGGTTCTATACCAAAAGTAGTTACAAAAGGATTTTCCATATATCTAATTATCCATATATTTAAATTTAAAACTTTTTAGAACTTTACTCAATATTTAGAACTTTTTAGAACTATTTAGAATTTTTTATAATAAGTCTATAACAAGAGGTACATAAAAGAAACATAGTTATAGTTCACTAGTTAATACTAGTAAAATAAACTAAAACATTTTATTGACCGTGTAATAAGCTTGTGATATAAAAACAAAGAGAAATTTATGACAGATAATTCAAAAAAAACAAAAATAAAATTTGGAGATAGATATGATGCTAAACGCATAAAAAATCTAGATCCAATGCAGAGTTTTATGAATCTGCTTATGGGAGAAAGAGCAGACAATGAAGCAGTAAGTGAACTTCAAATAAATATGACTGCTCTTAATGAGTATGTTAAGAAAAAAAATTTAGATAATACAAATCCAGCTTTTAAATATACATTTTTTCATGCAGTCTTAGCTGCCATAGCTAGAACAATTCAGGAAAGACCTAAACTTAATTGGTTTATAAGAAACAAAAAATTTTGGGAAAGAAGAGTTATTTCTTTTGCATTTATAGCTAAAAAACAGAAGATTGATGGTAGTTCTGAAGAATTAATTATTACAAAGTATAATCCAGATAGTGAAATTAGTCCTTTAGAACAAATGCATAATTCCACATGTAAAATGGTATCTGAAATCAGAAAAAGTAATGAATCACATGATGAAACTATCAAGATAATACAAAACCTTCTAAAATTTCCTAGTTTCTTACTTACCTTTGTAGGTTTCCTCATCCGTAAATTAAGTAAGCATGGAAGACTACCAAAAGCATTTGTTAAAGCTAACCCATATGATGCCACCTGTTTTGTATCAAATTTAGGAAGCATAAAACTTAACTTAAATTATCATCACCTGGTTAATTTTGGTTCAAATTCCCTTTTTATTATTATAGGGATGAAAGAAAAAAAACCTATTTTTAAAGATGACGGAACATTTATACTTGAGGATTTTTTGCCAATTTCAGTAACTTTAGATGAAAGAATTGCAGATGGGGTCTATTTTGCAAAAAGTCTTAGAATTTTAAAAGCACTGCTGTTAAAACCTGAACTTTTAGATTTGCCAGCAAAAGATCAAATAGATTATGAAACATTACTTGGAGAGTTAAATGTATAATACTTATGAAAATAATTTCAGTGCAGATGAACTTAAAATTGCACCATGGCTTAAAAGCTATGGTGATGTAAAATTTCATTTGGACTACCCAGATATTTCAATGTATCAAGCTTTAGTAAATTCAGCTGAAAAAGCACCAAATCAGGATGCTATCTGCTTTCAAGGTAAAAATACAAACTTTGGTAAATTAAAAACAGAAATTGATACAGTAGCTAAAGCTTTTTCTTCTTTAGGCATAAAAGAAGGTGATGTGGTTACAATCTGTATGCCAAATATACCGCAGACAGTTATGTGTCTTTATGCTGTAAATTCAATTGGAGCCATAGCTTCCATGATTCATCCTCTTTCAGCCACTGGAGAAATAGAGTTCTATCTAAAAGAAGCTAATTCCAAAATATTAATAACAATTGATCAATTTTATAATAAGGTTGAAGAAATAAGTAAAAACATAACTCTGGAACATGTAATTATAGCCAGAGTCTCAGATGCACTATCTCCCTTAAAATCTATCTTATACAGGTTCATTAAAGAAAGGAAGTTTCCAAAAATAGAAGAAAACAACACTATAATAAGATGGAATAATTTTTATAAATTATCCAAGAAACAAAAAAAGGATCCTAGAATAACCAAGAAAGGAAAGGATATATCTGTTATACTGTTTTCTGGTGGCACAACAGGAACAAGTAAAGGAATTCAACTTACAAACCTAAATTTTAATGCATTAGCCTTACAAACTGGAACAATGTGTAACTCTGTGGTTACTGGTAAAACTATGTTGGCAGCCATGCCAATGTTCCATGGTTTTGGTTTAGGTGTTTGTGTACACACCATGATGTACTGGGGGGGACGAAGTTATCTAGTACCTCAGGTAAGTGTAAAAGGATATTCTAATCTGTTAAAAACAGCTAAGCCAAATTATATAGCTGGTGTTCCTACTTTATATGAAGGTATTACAAGAAATCAGGAAATGGAAAATGTAGATCTGTCATGTCTTATGGGAGTCTTCTCTGGAGGGGATTCCCTATCTATAGAACTTAAGAAAAAAATTGATAAGTTCTTAAAGGAACATGGGGCAAGTGTTAAGGTTAGAGAGGGATATGGAACCACAGAATGTGTAACAGCATCATGCCTGACACCATATAATAAAGAGAAAGAAGGCTCTATAGGTCTTCCATACCCCGATACGTACTACGTTATATGTAAACCAAATACAACTGAAATACTTCCATTTGGAGAAGAAGGTGAAATCTGTTTACGTGGACCTTCTGTTATGTATGGTTATATTGGTCATGAAGAAGAAAATGCAAATACATTAGTAAAACATCCTGATGGCTATACATACCTTCATACTGGAGATGTAGGCATGATGGATGATGAAGGCTTTATCTATTTCAAACAAAGAATTAAAAGAATGATTATAACTTCAGGATATAATGTCTACCCATCACAACTTGAAAACATTATTGATTCATTAGAAGAAGTTAGATACAGCTGCTGTATTGGTGTTCCTGATTCCTATAAAATGCACAAAATAAAAGCATTTGTAGTCTTAAACCCCCAATACAAACCTTCTGATAAAACTAAAGAAAAAATTCTAAATCACTGTAGAAAAAACATAGCTAAATATGCCATGCCGTATGATATTGAATTCAGAGATGAATTACCAAAAACATTAGTGGGGAAAATTGCCTATAGAGAATTAGAAAAAGAAGAAGAAACCAATTTACAAAATTAAATCTTAAGTGAGATAATTAAAAATAATCAATAACAATAATTTTACGGAGCTTTTATGAATTTAATCAATTTAAACAAAAAGAAAAAAATAAGAGAAACAAATATTCAGGTTTGTAGAGAAAAAGGAATTATTCTTCCTACATTTAAAAATATGATAAACCCTGCCACTGTTCCTGTGTCCATAAAAGAGAAGCTAAAACGCACAGGTCTTTGGGATGTTGATCCTGTAAATCTGTTCAGGATTACATGGCATAATGAACCAGTTGAAACAGGTGGTAGATTTGGCGGTGTAAATTTTATTGAAATACCAAAAAAACTTACTGGTACTAAAGCCAGAATTTTTGCTTTGGTTGGTAAATATTTTCCATGTGGTGTTCATAAGGTTGGGGCTACATATTCATGTTTAGCACCTGCACTGGTTACAGGTAATTTTGATGCTTTGAATCAGCAGGCAGTTTGGCCTTCAACTGGTAACTACTGCAGAGGGGGAGCTTATAATTCGGCTTTATTAGGATGCCAGTCTATAGCAATTCTTCCAGAGGAAATGTCTCAGGAACGTTTTAATTGGTTAAAAACTGTAGCTGGAGAGATAATTGCTACTCCTGGATGTGAATCTAACGTAAAGGAAATATTTGACAAATGTCATGAACTTAATGCCACAAGAGGAAACCATATAGTAATCTTTAATCAGTTTGAACAGTTTGAAAACTACCTTTGGCATTATACTGTAACTGGAGAAGCTATATTAGAAGTCATAAAGAAACTTAATATAAAGACAGACAATATACGTGGTTATGTTTCTGCCACTGGAAGTGGCGGAACTTTAGCTGCTGGAGATAAATTAAAAGATACATATCCTAATCTTAAGATAGGAGCCTCTGAAGCCTTACAGTGCCCTACTCTCTTAAGGAATGGTTTTGGTGGACACAGAATAGAAGGTATTGGAGATAAGCATGTACCATGGATTCATAATGTAAAAAATACGGATATGATTACCAGTATAGATGATGAAGACTGTATGAGGATTTTCAGATTATTTAATGAAAATGAAGGTATAAACTATCTTAAAAATGAAGTTCAATTATCAGATAAACAAATAGAAGACCTACAACTTTATGGTATTTCAGGAATTGCAAACGTTCTTTCTGCTATTAAAATGGCTAAATACTATCAGATGGATGAAGATGATGCAGTCTTTACCGTTTTAACAGATTCCAGCTCCATGTATAAGTCTAGACTTGAAGAACTTAACGCTCAGAATGGTGCATTTACATATAAAGATGCTGTTGCAGTTCATAGTGGAAGCCTGCTTCATCAGGATATTGATAATACGTTAGAGCTTACCTATTATGACAGGTTAAGAATCCATAATCTTAAATACTATACATGGATAGAACAGCAAGGTAAAACTATAGCTGAACTAAATGCACAGTGGTATGATAGAAACTATTGGAAGAGTTTACCTGCTATGGCTGATAAAATAGATACACTTATAGAAGAATTCAATAAAGAAGTAAAAGCATGAAGTTCCACTATAGATGTGTAGATTGTAATTACGAATTTGAATCTGAAAAAATAACATACACTTGTCCTCACTGTAACAGTGAGGCAACAAGTTTTTTTCCTAAAGGTTATCTAGAAGTTATTATTGATGATTCATATTTAAAAAAACTTTCTAAAAAAGATAAAATATACTATAAAGACTTCAGCCCATATGTTCTGCCAGATTACAGAGTTTTTCCAGTGGGGAACACGCCACTTATTAGATCTGAAAGAATATCTGAACTAGTTAGTGCCAGTGAAGTTTATTTTAAAATGGACAGTCTTTTACCTTCAGGATCTTTTAAAGACAGAGCTAGCCAGTTAATAGTGGCGCAGGCCATTCATTTTAAGCAAAAAGATATAGTTTTGGCTTCTACTGGTAATGCAGGGGCTTCCATGAGTTGTGCAGGAGCAAGCTATGGTTTAAATATAACTTTATTTATTCCTAAATCAGCACCTGAAAACAAATTAAAACAAAGTATCTTATACGGTGCAAATGTTATTCCAATTGATGGAAACTATGATGAAGCCTATCTTATGTCAATAAAATATTCTAAAGAAAAAGGACTTTTAAACAGAAACACAGCATTTAATCCCATGACTATAGAAGGGAAAAAATCAGTAAGTATTGAACTTTATAATGATTTTAATAAAAATCTTCCAGATTCTATTTATGTTCCAGTAGGAGATGGATGCATAATTTCAGGTGTTTATAAAGGATTTATAGATTTACTGAATGCTGGGTTAATTGAAAAAGTTCCAGAAATAATTTGCTGTCAGTCAGAAGGCTCTAATGCCATTTCTAAAGCGTTTAATGACAATAAGTTTGAAAATATTAACGCTAATACGGTTGCAGATTCAATATCAGTTGATAGTCCAGCATGTGGAAGAATGGCTGTTAAATACTTAAAACAGTATGGTGGAAGATGCATTACAGTTTCTGATAAAAAGATATTGAACGCTCAAAGGGAACTTTGTAAAATGGCTGGCATTTTTGCAGAACCAGCATCTAGTACAGCATATGCATGCTTAAAAGAAGACAGTAAAGCACTAAATAAAAAAGTATGTGTACTTATAACTGGAATAGGCTTTAAAGATATGAGTGTATTTTAATTTATTTAAAAATCCAAGCAACTTAATTGTCTTATCTTATTAAATGTTTCATCACTGATTACATGTTCAATTTTACAAGCATCATTTATAGCAGTACTTTCATCTACACCTATTTTAATAAGTAGTGATGAAAGTACCTTATGCTTTTCATATATTTTCTTTGCTTTTTTTAAACCAAGATCAGTTAAAGATATAGAACCGTTCTCTTTTATAGTGATATATCCACCATCTTTTAATATTCCAAGCCCTCTGCTTACAGAAGGCTTGGAAAAAGACATATATTTAGAAAGATCAACAGATCTAACCATATCACTTTTTTCCGATAAGATAAGAATATTCTCCAAATACATTTCACCAGATTCCTGAAGTTTCATTAAGTTTCATCCTTTGAATTCAATTTCATAAAATCTATGGATTTTTGGAACTGTCTTATAAACTCCTGCAAACATTCTGGATAAACAATAATACTCTGTCTGATAAATTTTCCATCTTCTGAAGACTTACTTTCCACAATATTCAAATACATTTCACCTCTGAAATTTTCCTTAACATTGAAAAAATAAGTACGCTCATCTGTGGAAAATTTTGTTGAAAAAACTTCTCCTCTCTGTCCCATCTTTTTTACTCTTTTATTTCTTTGCTAACTCTTTAACGGTAGTAACCAAGCCAGCCATATTCTGCAAATCTGATGGAATAATAATCTTAGTACTCTGTCCATCAGACACTTTTTCAAATGTTTCCAAACTTTTTAGTTTGACTACCGTAGCATCTGCACCAGCATCCTTAAGCATCTTAATTCCTTCTGCTTTTGCTTTATTTATTTCTAAAATTGCTCTAGCTTCACCTTCTGCCTTCATAATAGCAGCTTCCTTTAATGCCTCTGCTTCCAATATAGCTGACTGTTTTTTACCTTCAGCAACTAGAATGGCACTCTGTTTCTGTCCTTCAGCAATTAAAATGGATTCCCTTTTCTCCCGTTCTGCTTTCATCTGTTTTTCCATTGCTGCTCTAATTGGCTCTGGAGGAATAATATTCTTTACTTCTACCCTATTAACTTTTATTCCCCATGGGTCTGTAGCTACATCCAAAATAGATCTGAGTTTATTATTTATGGTATCTCTACTTGTTAAAGTATCATCTAAATTCAGCTCACCTATTAAATTTCTTAAAGTTGTAGCGGAAAGGTTTTCCAGCGCTCTTAGTGGGTCTTCAGCTCCATAAGTAAAAAGTTTAGAATCTGTTATCTGGAAGTATATAACCGTATCTATCATCATGGTTACATTATCCTTAGTTATAACAGGCTGTGGCTCAAAATCCAGAACACGCTCCTTCATTGAAACTTTTTTAGCAATCTTATCAATAAACGGAATTAAAAAATGTATTCCTGTATTCCATGTACCTACATAAGTCCCCAAACGCTCTATTACATAAGTAAAAGATTGAGGAACTATTTTAAGACATGAAACAAGAATAAGCAAAATAATAAAAAACAAAGCAACTATAGCTATAAAACCTATCATCAAAAAATCTCCTTAACAATTAAAGTATTACCTTCTATCCCTACTATTTTACAGGTAGAATTTATATTAATGGAAGTACCATCCACTGAAGTTACAGTCCAAATAACACCATTTCTTGTTTCACCTTCTCCCTTTTCAAACTTACCAACAGGAGCTTTAATTTTTACCTCCTGTCCAATCAATGAATCTAAGTTTGTTTTATATTTACCCATTTTTAATTTTTTTAAGGCAAATGGTCTAGTGGTGAAAAACAATAGAAATGATATAAAAAGGAAAATACATATCTGTAAAAGCAATGGCATTCTAATCAACGAAATAAAAACCAATAATAATGACGAAACAGCTCCCCATATTGTAATTAAAGACATGGAAAATGCTTCTATCATCAGAAGTATGACAAATAAAGCTAGCCATATCCATGGCATGTATTCTAAATAATCCATTTTTTACCTCAAAATAAATTTTACTTCAAAAACAAATATAAACAATCTAAAAAAAATAAAGTAACTTTTTATCTTTTTTAGTAGCCTTACCAATTATTTTACAACAATCATCATTAAATGTACTAACATATTTTTCTGCATCACTTTCATCCATAAACAATAACAAACCACCACTGGTCTGAGGATCATAACATATATCTATTACTTCTCTACTAATATTACTCTGAAAATTTACCTCATTTTTTATATATATCTCATTAGAATATCTGCCTTCTGGTAAAAAACCAAACCTGGCTAGTTCTAACGCTCCTTCTAAAATAGGTAATTTTTTTGTATCAATAGATATAGACACACCTGATGCCTTAGCCACTTCACTTAAATGTCCAATAAGACCAAAACCTGTAACATCTGTAGAGGCATAGACCTTATATTTTAAAGATAATTCCATGGATTTTTTATTTAATGTAGTCATGGATTTAATCACATCTTTCTTACTGCTTTCTGAAGCTTCATCTACTTTAGCAGCAGTATTTATAATACCTGCACCTAAAGCTTTAGTTAAAACAATATAATTATCAGGTTTAGCTCCACTGTTAGTAATTACACAGTTTTTTTTCATGAATGAAGTCACACACAATCCATATTTGGGTATTGGATCTTCTATGGTATGCCCACCTGCAATTACAGCCCCCGCTTCTTTTACCTTATCCATACCACCTAAAAGGATATCTTTCATTACGGATAAGTCTAGGCAGGAAGGGAAACACATAAGATTCAAAGCTACCGCAGGTTTACCACCCATGGCATATATGTCTGAAAGAGCATTTGCAGCTGCAACCTGACCAAAAATATAAGGATCATCTACCATAGGAGGAAAGAAATCCACAGTCTGAACGCAAACATTTTCATCATCAATAGAATAGACTAGTGCATCATCAGCTGTTTCAAAACCTTGAATCAATTTTTTTGATTTCATTATAGGTAGACTGTCTATTATACTGTGTAGTTTATCAGGTGGTAACTTAGCGGCACATCCACTTGTTTTTACCATGCTTGTAAGTTTCACTTCTTCCATATTATCTCCTCATACTTATTATCATTGATATAAAATACTCTATCAATATTATCAGAGAAAACATTAATAGATGGAAAATCTTCTTCATTAATTAAAGCACAGATACCACATGAAGAAGAAAGACTTCTAGGTACTGATTTTAAAGTACACCTGTCTTTTAAGGTTTGTTTTAACAAAAAAGCATAGTATTGAGAAAAAAAAGTGATTAAAATCATTTGCTGATTTTTAATATCCATTCCTTGTCTTTTTCCTTTGTATCAACATTATACCCAGTAGTCTGTGAAAATCTGGTTATATTTTCACATGCAGCTATATTATCCACATAAACAATCAAACCTTCTGGATTATCTTTTAATCCTTTTTTTACCTGTAAAACAGGAATAGGACAACTTAAACCTCTTAAATTAAGTTCTTTTAACAACATACCAAAATTAACTCCATATTTACCAGATTATAAATTTAAAACATATGATTTTAAGATTATTTCTTTTCTGTTTTCACAAAAGTAACTACAAAACCTATTATCAATAAAATAAGAGCTGAAAAAACAACTACTATTTTACCTTTCATATTCAAGCCATAATCTGTTCCAGCTACACCTGCTAAACCAAAATTATGAGCAAAAGCTGCACCAGTAAGCATGCCTAATACACTTATGGCTGAATCACTATTACCTGTGCCTGCTAATATCAACTGTCTTAGGGGGCAACCACCAAGTAAAGCTGATCCCAAACCAACTATAAACATACCCATTAAATTCCAGAACCATGCTGTATGAGCAACTGGTTGACCTGAAAAGCCCAACTTAAAATTTCCAGTAGCTAAGTTCATAATAAGAGAAGAAACAAAAATAGCTATAAAACCGCTGATTAAGGTGCTATCTTTAATTAAAACTATATCCCTGATGCCACCTGCCATACATAATCTTGTTTTTTGAGAAATAATCCCTACCAATAAACCTGCCAATAGTGAATATATTATTGGAGCATGCATAGAACCAGGACCTGAAGCTGAAGATATGAAAAGAGTTGGTAAAAACACTGCTAAAGCCAAAAGGACTATATTTACTAGCGGTAAAGTGCAACCATTTAACACATTCTGTTCATGATACCTTCCTAAATTAAACCCTTTATTCAAGAAAAAACATCCCACACTAATACCTAAAATAAAACCCACAAAACCTATTAATGCATTTAAATCTCCTGCAGAAAGTCTTAAAATCATCCTAAAAGGACAACCTAAAAAGGCTAAGGCTCCAATCATAACCATAGCAGAAATAAAATACCTCAAAATTGGGCTGGAGCCTCCATAAGATTTGAATTCGCCAGAGAAAATACTAATGATAAATGAACCAATAACCAAACCTAATATCTCAGGTCTTATATATTGGACTGGAGAGGCATTATGAAGATATAAAGAACCCGATATATCTCTTATAAAGCACGCAATGCAAAATCCCATATTTTTTGGATTTCCAAGTAAGACTAGAACTACAGATATAATACCAATAATAAACCCACCTAAAATGAGAGATGTTCTATCTTTTGTAAAAAATCTACCATTATTCATTTATAAACTCCTTAAAGTGAATTATAAAATAATTTGATTTTTGAACAAAGGTAGTATATATCATCTTCTTCAGTATAGAAACCAGGAGAAAACCGCAATGTGCCAGAGGGGAAGGTTCCTAATGCCTTATGTGCCAGAGGACTACAATGTAATCCAACTCTACTTTCTATATTATTCTCCATCAAAAAATCTGAGAGAGAAGATATATCACCATTTTTTTTATCTGAAGAACCTGAAGATACTATGGATACAACACCTATTCTATCCATATCCCTATTTGGTCCAACTATTCTAATTTCTTCTATTTTTTTTAATTCATCTAATAATAGTTCAGTTATAGAGTTAATTTTAATTCTTATTTTGGAAAGATTTTCCATAATATATTTTAGACTGTAATTCAAACCATATAATCCAGGCATATTTTCTGTTCCAGATGAGTATTTATCAGGAAGAAAATTTGGCTGCACTTCTGATGAACTTATACTGCCCGTTCCTCCAACTATTAATGGAGAAACCTTATCTGAAAAATCCTTATCAATTATAAATCCACCTGTTCCCTGTGGTCCTAACAATCCTTTATGCCCTGTAAAAGCTAAGGCACTAACATGAAGAGATTCCATATCAATATCAACATAAGGTGTACTTTGTGCGGTATCCAATATTAGAGGAATATGATGGTAATTAGCTATTTCAGATATTCCTTTTATATCCTGAACTGTTCCAAAAACATTACTAGCTACATTAATTATAAAAGCCTTAGTTCTTTTATTGATAATTTTTTCAATTTCACCAATTTTAGAAAATCCAAATTCATTACAAGGAATAACAGTATAAGAAACACCAATCTGATTTAACGGTCTTACAACAGAATTATGCTCTAATGCTGAAATAATTACATGATCATTTTTATTTAAATAACCTTTTATCAATAAGTTTAAACTTTCTGTAATATTTTTTGTAAAAATAACACATTCTGGATGATTATAGTGAAACAAAGTACATAATAACTGCCTTAAATCAAAAAGAAAACCAAAATTCTCTATGTTATATCTACTTGAGGTTCTGTTAAAATTCAACGTTAAATTATCTATGTAATGTGAAATATGTTTTCCAAGCTCTGGGGCTTTTGGATAAGATGTAGAACAGTTATCTAAATAAATTCTCTTCATTTTACCCTATTTTTTTGATAGATAAGTAAATATGGCTTCTAATACACCACCAGCTACTGCAAAAGCCTTATCTGAACAGGTATTATGATCAATTTCATTTCCCCTAGGATCTATATCTCCAACCTTAAAACTACCTCCTACAGTTAAACCATCTGCTAATAAACCTCTTAATTTACCTGAGATTTTGGCTACTACAGGTGTAGAATCTACATAACCTACTATCTGACCTTGTTCTACTAAATCACCTATTTTTTTAACCGCATGGAAAACACCCTTATGGTCAGCATGCAAAACTCTTTCCACTGAGTACCCCCCCACCATACCAGCTATACCAGTATTTGCTATAGCTTCACCTTTATAAATTACTCTACCCAAGGTGTGTCCACGCATTGTTTCTATTACTGCATCTACGTCTTTACCTGCATAAAATCCTGGCCCTAATGCTATGGTAAAATCAGCCATGTTTCTGCTTGTTCCAAAATTCTTTTTTGCAATTATTGCATCTATTACTATCTCAGGTTTTAAATAATCAATTAGAGAAGCATTCGGATCTATAACAACTGAAACAATACCATTTTTTGCGGTACTTAAAGCACTTTCAAAACTGCACTTCATTCCTTTTATACCCTCAATTTCTACTGTTTCTGACATTATAGCTTGAGCAAAAGAAACTGTTCGGCGCACAACCAAGGGTTCAGGAACTTCTAACATTATTATTGGGAAACCAATTTTATATAATCTTACAGCACAACCTGATGCTATATCTCCTGCGCCTCTAATAATTATTAATGTATTATGTATATAATCACCTAGCATAACCAGTTACCATAATCTCCTTTTATACTACATAAGAGAATATTGTTTATATAATTTTGCATATTATCAGTAAACAAATTTTTAAACATACTAATCTTTTCTTCCTTGTTTTTAAAAACATCTATCCCATTTACCAGTATCAAATCATTAACGTTCAGACCTTTAATTAAGGCATCTGGATTATTTATATATTCCTTAATTATATCAATATCTACAATATCATCTTCACTTTTATAATTCCTTTCTATATAAGGTTTATAGCCAAAAATTGAATCTTTAATTTTTAAACCTAACGCCCAAACTCCCATTACCGCAATAGTAAAATTGCTGAAAGATAAGATTACTGGATCTTTTTCTGTATGTATTTTTAAAGGGAAACCTTTAGCTCCATCTGCTTCACATAAAATTACATCATAATAGTTTTTCAGGTCATTTAAATCATTAAAATTTGGAGCACACCATTTTTCAGAAGAATCAGACTTTAATGCATATAAAACAGCTATTTTATTGTATAAACTTTTAGTAACCAATTTTTTTACCATATTTAAATCATCTGTAACAAGGTTTGTTCCCCAATCAAAAAAAAAGGGACTTTGAATTTTAGTTGTAGTAGTAATTAAAACGGACTTACCTAGGTGTGAAAATTCGGAAGAAAGAAGTTTTATAAGACTTGTCTTTCCTCCGCTTCCTATTACACTAATAAAAACATGATTACAGCTATAACGCTCAGTTAGAGCCGTAATTAATTTCATTAGATTTTTCCCAATGCTTTTAATATTTTCTCTGGTGTCATAGGCCATGAATTAATCCACACGCCTATAGCATCATGAATAGCTATTCCTATAGCTGGTGCAGCACCATTACATGCTATCTCAGAAATAGATTTAGCACCAAATGGTCCGTATTTATCATTTACATCTATAAGAACACACTTAAAATCTTCAGGTGCTTCATTTATCATAGGTACACCATAATCAGTCATATTTGCATTTATACATTTGCCTTTTTTGTCCAAAATCATATTTTCATAAAGAGTGTGCCCTATAGATTTCATTACTGCACCATACATCTGACAGAGTGCAATTTCAGGATTAATTGGTGTTCCTGCATCCTGTAAAGCATAAAACTTCTGTATTTTTATTTCTCCTGTACGTATATTTACAGCTAATTGTACAAAATGAGCCCCATACGGAACAGATGAAGCCTTAGTTGTAAAAACTCCATGAGCAACCAGCTGACCGTATCCACTACCTGAACAGGCATTATGTGATAATTCAGCATAAGTTAATATCTTACCTGTCTTAGAAGATTGAACAGCTCCTGGTGCAATTAAAACTAAATGTTTTTTGCTTTCATTTAATTGATAAGCAGCTTCATCCAAAATATATTCTTTTAAATTATTTACTGCAGAAAGTGAAGCATTTCCACTAAAGAAAGTACCAGAAGAAGCATATGAACCAGTATCAAAAACACATGAATCTGTATCCCCTGATATTACGGTAATCCTATCTAAAGACATTTTTAATACTTCTGCTGCAATTTTAGCTGAAATAGTATCTAAACCTGTACCTATATCTGCTCCACCGCTATTGATAATTAAAGAACCATCTGTTTCAAGTTTAGCTATAGCCTCACTATGATCCAATCCAGGAAGTCCTGAGCCCTGCATAATCATAGCAAAACCTTTACCAATCTTCCAATCTGGATCTTCTGTCTTAACTTTCTTACCCCATTGAATCATGTCACAGCCCTGAAGAATAGCTTCTCTTAACCCACAAGAACCTACAGGAACCACTGCACCTTCTCTGCCTTCTCCTAATCCCTTTAGTATCTCAAGCATGTATCCTTCTTCTACATGATTTTTCAATATCATATCTTTATAATCAACATTTAATTTTTCAGCTAATTCTGAGACTGCCATCATAAGACCATATGTTCCCTTAGGAGTACCATAGCCCTGATAAGCACCAGCTGGAGGTGTATTTGTATAATAGACCTTAAGATCATACTTCATATTATCACACTTAAATAAAGGTAATGTTTTAGAACAGCTATTCATTGGCACAGTAAGACAATGATTACCATATGGACCAGTATTAGCACAAACTTCCATATATATAGCGGTAATACTTCCATCTTTTTTCCCCGCAATTTTAACATGAACTCTCATAGGATGACGTGTAGAAGAAGCAATAAATTCTTCTTCTCTAGTGTAATGGCATAGAACAGGTCTTTTGGTTACAAAAGAAGCATACGCTGTCAAATCTTCAAGTAAAATATCCTGCTTGCTTCCGTAACCACCACCAACTCTAGTTTTAATTATATGAATCTTATTCTCTGATAGACCAGTAACCCAACTCACAATTCGTCTAACATGATATGGAACTTGTGTAGAAGCATATACTACCAATCTACCTGCTTCCATTTTTGCATAACATATGTGTGTTTCAAGTGGAGTGTGCTGAATTTGTGTTGTCTGATAAGTATTTTCAACTATGGCATCAGCCTCAGAAAAAGCCTTTTCAACATCTCCAATTTCACCTTTATTGGAAGCTGCTATGTTTTTTCTGATATCAGCATGTAAAGGGAATTGGTAAATAACCTTACCTTCCCTCTTATCCCCTGCTTTTTTATTGTACAAATTCAAATCTTCAGGTGCACCTGTTTTATATTCAACTATACCATTGTGTACTAAAGGGGCACCTTCTGCCATGGCATCTTCCACGGTAAAGACAGCAGGAAGAACCTCATACTCAACTTTAATTAAATCTCTGGCTTTTTCAGCTGCTTCCTTAGTTTCTGCTATTATCCCTGCAACTCTATCTCCCACATGCCTAACTTTCATATTAAAAAGTCTTCTATCATGAGGAGAAGGCTCAGGATTTCCCTGTCCAGCCTGCATATAATACGTTTCAGGAGTGTTAAAAGCAGTTAAAATTTCTATAACCCCATCTACATTTAATGCTTTTGAAACATCAATACTCTTTATATATGCACTAGCGTGAGGACTTCTTAAAACAACCAGATAACATGTATCTTTATCTACAAAATCCTCTACATAGGATTTTTCAGCAGTAATTAGATTAGCTCCATCTATCTTGGCACTAGGTTTACCTATTATATCCAAATCACTTCTAAATGTTGGAGAAATTTTAGTTCTATATGTACCATACCTAATCTTATCTCTGGCAAGTTTCACGGCTAAATAATAGTGTTCATATCCTGCATCACGTATAAAAATACCGCTTAGAACATCTTTAATATCTTCCTTTGTTGGATCTGGATTTCTTTCTAAAAGCCATGTTAAAAGAAGTGCTGTTGCTGGTGAGTTATAAGCACTTTGAACTACCCCTGCATCTATCAATGCTTTCTGTACTATACTTAAATGGGAGGAATCTCCTAAACCTTCTGCAGTTAAAATCTCACACTCTTCCACTTCTCCTGCTAAAACTAAGTTTGCATACACTGGTATACCATTTAATAATACTGTGTCACTTCCACAAAAACCTTCACCATCATCAGAATCCCTGACCGACCTATAGCCATTATAAAAAAGCATATCTCTAAGAGTAATGGCAGGATCTACGTTAAAGCTACAAACTTTACCATTAACTTTACAGTTGATCATTTTTTCACCTCCTCTCTCATTGTTTTAACAGCATTAGTTAAATCAAAACATGTTATACCTAAAAGATAGCGTTTATAGTCAGCACTTCCGTACATATCATCTTTGATTCTAAAATCTTTAGTGCTTTTAAAATGATTTAAAAATTCTGTTTCAGTACTTCTTAAATTGGCATCCATAAATTCTGCTAATTCAGGAAAAACATAAACACCTGAATTTTTTAAAGCTAATGAAACTTTAAATCCGTTTTTCCTACTCCAACCAACAGACATGGTTATTACTGCATGAGATGCTGCAGTATTTGAATATCTTTTTGAAGAAACAAATGTTTTGGAATTTACATAAAAACATACAATTAAATTATCTTTGTATTTATCATTATCAATAAGGTAATTGTCCAAATTGATAATTCTACCAGTAGAAAATTCCAGTTTTGAATCAGAAGCAAGTAATGTTGGTAGTAAGTAAGAATCATCTCTAAGTAATGCTACATTTCCTCCTATTGTTGCCATATTACGCTTAGTTCTGCTACTCATAAAATAGCACGCAGTTTTTAAATAATCTGGCACAATTTCAGATTCTATCATACTCTGAAACGTAGCACCTGCCCCAATTTTTACATATTCATGGTGCTTACCATCTTTCTCTTCTAGTTTTGCTAAAGATATTTCATTCAAAAAAAGTTTTTTTATACTTATCAGATTATTCACATTTACCAAGGAACCCAATCTGTTTATTTCTGTCCCTCCAGAAAGAAACGTACTATCTTTGTCCTTTAGCTTAACAGCCTGAGTTATTGATTTTGCTATAATTAATTTTTTTTCTTCCATTATACACTCCTTCTATTACCACATGTTAAATATTGAAAACAGGTTTTGGAGATCCTGGCACATAATATGAATCATAAGTGTCTATTACTCTACTTTCTGGATGTAATAAACACTGAGAAAGAAAACGTCTAATCATTCTTTTTGTAGATTCACGTCTAAAAACTGGCATGGCACGTGGAGAAATGACCTGATCAAATGCTTCTATTACCCTACTGATATTTTCCTCAGTTATTTTACTTCCAATCAATAAATTTTCCACATCTCTGTTTCTATTAGTTTTAGCACCCGTTGAAGTTGCAGATAATCTAAAATCTTTTACAATTTCATCTTCTGCAAATTTTAATGCCATACCTACAGTAATTTTACTGATGGCATTTGATTTTCTAGTACCAACCTTGTGCCAGAAAATATAATCAAAATCTCTTTCTGAATATGGGATAATGATTTTGGTAATAAGTTCGTCCTTTTTTAAATCTATGGATTTAAACTTAATGATAAAATCAGAAACCAACATCTCTCTGGATCCATTTAAAGATGTGAGTTTAACTCTTGCATCCAATAAATATAATGGACCTGGCATATCTCCTTTAGGACTGGCATTTGCTATATTTCCTCCTATTGTGGCACTATTTCTTAACCCTACTGCCCCCATTCTGGAAGCAGCCTGTCTTAAATGCCATGGAACAATAGTACTTTCTGCTATTTCATTACTTGTACATAAAGCACCTATTTCACATTCCCCGTTGGAATTAATCCGTATGCCTTTAAGTTCGTTCAAATTTCTTATAATCATTACACTTTTTTCAAATTCAGGTATAAGAGAAGGTTCATTTTTATGAAATACCATAAGATCTGAACCCCCAGCCAAAATAATAACATCTTCTCTGTGTAAGATTTCCAACGCTTCCTGTAAAGTTTCAGGGATATAACAATCTATTTTTTCCATATGTCTCCACCTCTCTCTACAGCAAGTCTTATGCTTGAAACAATCAAATCATAGCCAGTGCATCTGCAAATATTTCCACTTATTCCTAATCTTATTTCTTCTTCAGTTGGATTACTGTTTCTTGAAAGCAAATCATAAGCCGCAATAATCATGCCAGGTATACAAAAACCACATTGGACTGCACCACCATCAGCAAAAGCCTCTGCTATTATTTTACCTTTTTCTGTACTTGTAACATAATTAGATGTTTTTATTTCATGATTCTGAACTGCACCTATTGGAATCAAACAAGAAGTTACAATTCTATCATCAAGTAACACTGAACAAGCTCCACATTCTCCTTCAGAACAACCTTCTTTTACATCTTTACAATTAAGATTATCTCTTAATACATCCAAAAGCCTGGAAAGCGGATTCACTTTAATAGTGACTTTTTTCCCATTTAAAATAAAATCAATATCCTTAATCATATATTACCTGCATATATTCAAACTATCTTTTATATCTTTTCCATTCAGCATATATTCCATAACTTTTTCTGTAGGACAGGGGATGGAAGAAATTCTTTTACCTATAGCCCTAGACAAAGCATCAATATATGCAGCACCTGATCCATTAAACACCAGCTCTCCCATTCCTTTAGCTCCAAAAGGTCCCCATTTATATGGATTTTCAACAAAATCAACATATTGTGACGGATAATCCATAGATGTAGGTATAATGTAGTCACTCATAGACTTCTGTTTAAAATATCCGTTAATGTTTTCCATAACTTCCGTAGAAGCCCAACCTATACCTTGGATAACACCACCATTAACCTGTCCATGAACTATTTTTTCATCTATAAGATGTCCTGCATCATGGGATGACCAAATACCTTTTGTTGTAACTTCTCCTGTACAAGGATCAACTTCTACTTCTACAACACACACTCCCCAGCCATAACCTAAATAGGCATAGCCCTGAAAATTTTCCTGATCCCAATCATATCCCTCAGGATGTTCATAACTAGTTTCAACTTCAAACTCTTTTTCCTTGTTAAACCTTTCTTTCATCAGCAAAGCCGCTTTTTCAACTAGTTTTCCCACTATCATAGTTGACCTTGAAGCAGCCGTAGGTCCACTGTCAGGAACTTTTGATGTATCAGGATTATTATAAATGACATCTATTAAAGGAATATTTAAAACCTTAGCTGCTATCTTAGGTAAAATGGTTTTAAATCCCTGTCCCATTTCTGTCTGACCACAAAGTATTTCCACCTTTCCATTTGAATATTTTTTCAGTTTACACTTAGCCTTTATAATGGCTTGTTCACCGTTACCAGTAAATGCACCTCCATGATTGTAAAAAGAAATACCTATACCTTTACCAGAACCTAATGCGTATTGCTTTACCTTTCTTTTGTAATCAGAGGTCTTCAGAACCTGATTAAGCATTTCTGGTATTTTTACATCTTCTACAACTTTTCCATTTGTACTGGTTATTCCACCCTTTTTTATGAAGTATCGTTTTTTGAACTCTAAAGGATCTAACCCTTGCATTTCAGCCAAATGACACATGTGTGTTTCTATGGCAAATAAAGTTTGCGGCGCACCAAAACCTCTAAATGCACAGCTTGGAAATGTATTTGTAGCAACGCCAAACCCTTCTGAACTAAAATTAGGAAATTCATAGCATCCACTTACATGGAAGCAACCTCTCTGAAGCACCACAAATGAAGAAGAAAGATATCCTCCTGCATTATAGTAAACTTTACTTTCCATTGCTAAAATATTTCCGTTTTTATCTAATCCTGTCTTGAAAACAACTTTAGAAGGATGCCTTTTTACAGAATTTTCCATATCTTCTTCTCTGGTAAAGAAAAGTTTTACACCTTTTCCTATCTTATGAACAGCTACAAGGAGAGGGCCACATAATACATCAGGGAAGTGCTCCTTTCCTCCAAAGGCACCACCTGTGACTGTCTGTTTTACTATTATTTCATCAGGAGAAATATTTAATAACGGAGCTATAGACTTCCTTATATAAAAAGGACACTGAGCTGAAACATAAAACACGTATTTATTGTTTTCTATTTTACAGCAAGCACCATTAGTTTCTAAATAGACATGTTCCTGAAAACCTGTTTCTATTGTTTCTGTAACAATCCTGTCAGCTTTCTTAAAAGCACTGTCAACATCCCCTACCTGAAGTTTTAAGTGACAGTGTATGTTATTATCATTAACAAATGCGCCACCTTTACAGTTTAAACCTTCATCTATAGTTACAGCAGGTTCTAATTCTTCATATTCTATCTCTACCTGCTTATAGAGATCTTCTAATATTTTTTTATCAGGACCACATAACAGTGCTATAGTTTCTCCAGTATATCTGACATCATGTTCTGCAAAACATTTCCAGTCAGTAGCAATCATATGCAAATAATTCTTTCCGCCTTTTGGAATATCTTTATAATCTACCCAAAAATACCCATCTGGCAGTGTTGGAATTCTTATATTTTTTATTATCCCTCTTGGGATGGAGGAACGGATCATCTTAGACCACAGACAATCATTAAAATCATAATCACTTACATACTTAGCAGTGCCACTACATTTTTCTAAAGCATCTACTCGTCTGACAGCAGTAGAAATATCATTTATATCCATTTTTTTCATACTAAATATAATTATAACCTGATAACAATAAAATTACACAAATATTTTTAATCTTTTTTTGATTATTTTTTACAATACAATTTGATTATTTTTATACGATATAACAGGATTTAGCACCAAAAACAGTATTCATATATTCAACATAAGAATCTGTTTTATCCAGTGGGACATATGTCTGAATAGTTCCAGCAAATCCACCACCATGGATTCTTGAAGCCCCTTCTCCATTTAAAAAAATATCAGTTAAAGATAATCCTAACCCCAACCCCTGAGAATGATAATTTTTAATACTGAATAGGTTCTGTAAATATTCTGAAGAAGATTTTCCACAATTTTTCACTATACTTAAATAACTGGAAAAATTACCTGACATAAGAGAATTGACCATATCAATAACTCTTTTATTTTCTTCAAAAAAATGAACTGCTCTTAAAACTGCTCTGTCGTTATTTAAACTTTTTCTTACCTCATTTATAGAATCAAAAAAAATTTCGGGTTCAACCATTCCTAAAACTTTCTGACCAAAGAAAGATGCCACTTCCATCATCTCCTCTGGAATAGATTTATAATCATCAGTTAAATTTGCATGACTACCTTTAGTGTCCACTATGACAATATTGTAGCCAAAATCTTTTATTTTCTCCTTTATTGGTGTTATTACAGGCTGTTCTGGATTTTTAAAATCTATTTTTATTATATCATCAAAAGAACAAGCCAGCTGATCCATAAGTCCACAGGGTTTACCAAAAAAAACATTTTCTGCTTCTCTTCCAATTATAGCCAAATCAACCTGACTGAATTCATCATTATTAAACAATTTGTTAAAAATTCTGCCAATTAATATTTCAATTGATGCACTGGAACTTAATCCAGAGCCAGGAAGAACAGATGATTTAACAGAAGCCTCAAAACCACCAACATGCCCACCTCTTTTTTTTATTGAAAAAGCCATTCCCCTTA
This sequence comes from uncultured Spirochaetales bacterium, assembly GCA_902773355.1. Taxonomy (GTDB): domain Bacteria; phylum Spirochaetota; class Spirochaetia; order Sphaerochaetales; family Sphaerochaetaceae; genus CACYEI01. Next base: position 11,792 of record CACYEI010000056.1, on the reverse strand, counting down.
TAAGTGAAGCGGTTGTACCTTTTTCTTCTTCAATCACGTCAGTATTGTTCAAATCCACAACATATAAAGGAAAGTTTTCACTTTTGAAATAAACCATGTTATCATTTCTGATTTTAACATATGCTTCAGATTTTAAATTTATAGACATGACTAATGCTAATCCACCATTATGATCAGTATGGTTTCCTGCCAATTCAGTTCTTCCTGGAGCTGAAAAGAAAAATTCATTTTTATTTTTTTTTAAATCAATGCTCTCTAAGACTCTCATATTTAATACCGTAAGAATAACACACAATTTAATTTTATTTAAGTTTACAGCTGAAATATTTGTGATAAAATAAATAAAAGTTTCGGAGGAAATAATGAAAAAAATTATTTTTGTTCTTTTAATTTTGGCTGTAGCAATTACAGGTGTATTTGCATCTCCTAAACCTGAAAGTAAAGGAGCTAAAACTTATAAAGTTGGTGTAGCCATTTATCAGTTTGATGATAATTTCATGACTTTATACAGAAATGAAATTCTTAGCTATTTCAAAAGTCTTGAAACTGATAACGTCAAGTATAATGTAACAGTTGTTGATGGGAAAAATGACATGGCTGAACAGTCTAACCAAATTGATAACTTCATAACTCAGAAAATGGATGTTATTATTCTGAATCTTGTTCAGACATCTTCAGCTGATGCTGTTATTAATAAAGTTGTGGCTGCAAACATACCATTAGTTTTGATTAACAGAGAACCATTAGCCTATGCCAAAGACGGTTCTACACTAGATGAACAGTATGAAGGAATACTAAAAAATGCCAAAGTCTGTTATGTAGGAGCAGATGCCAGACAGTCTGGTTCATTCCAGGGAAGAATAATTGCAGAACTTCCTGACCACGGAGATATAAACCGTGACGGAAAAATTTCCTATATCATGATTGAAGGTGACCCTGAAAATATAGATGCACAGTACAGGACACAGTTCTCAATCAAATACTTAACAGATGCTGGATATAAAGTAGAATGTTTGGATGATCAAGTAGGAAACTGGGCACAATCCAAAGGTCAGGAATTATGTGCAAACGCCTTAGCTAAATTTGGGAGACAAGTTGAAGTTGTATTCTGCAACAATGATGCCATGGCTCTGGGTGCTGCAGCAGCAATTAAGGCTGCTGGTAGAACAGTTGGCAAAGATATATATCTAGTAGGTGTAGATGCATTAGAAGAATGTCAGGAAATGGTAAAAGCTGGAACCATGACAGGAACTGTTTTAAACGACCACGTAGGACAATCACATAAGGCTGTAGATGTAGCTATAGAACTTCTAAACAATAAACCAATTCAGAATTACTACTGGGTTGACTACGTAATGGTAAAATAATCCAAAGCGTATTACTTTAATTTTTACAAACGGACTATCTTGGTAGTTACAATCAAGACAGTCCGTTATTTTTTGACGTTTTTACCAAAAAATATAGGGAGGGTAAATGGCCGATTATTTACTAGAAATGGATGATGTTTGTAAAGCCTTTCCAGGTGTACAGGCACTAAATCATGCAAAACTTCAGCTGAAAGCTGGTCATGTTCACGCACTAATGGGGGAAAATGGTGCTGGAAAATCTACACTTATGAAATGTATGTTTGGAATTTATAAAATGGACAAAGGGCAGATTTACATGAATGGAAAAGCTGTAACCATAAAAGATCCTATAGATGCACTTAGTAAAGGAATTGCTATGGTTCATCAGGAGCTCCAACCCATTCCTGCCATGACTATAAGTGAAAATATATTTTTAGGCAGATACCCCCAAAAAAAAGTTTTAGGTTTTATACCTGTGGTTGACCATACTAAAATGAACAATGATACCAATGAACTGCTTAAAAAAGTTAAACTTAATTTTGATTCAAAGCAAAAAGTTGGTTCCTTAAGCACTTCACAGATGCAACTGGTAGAAATTGCTAAAGCAGTTTCTGCAAACTGTAAAGTCCTTATACTAGATGAACCCACTTCCTCATTAACACAAAACGAAGTAGATTCCCTTTTTGCAATTATTAAAAATCTAAAAAGCAATGGTGTAGCCATTGTCTATATCTCACATAAAATGGATGAAATACTCCAGATAAGTGATGAAGTAACCATAATGAGAGATGGTCAATATGTAGGAACATGGGAAGCAAAAGAATTAACCATTAATTCCATAATTACTAAAATGGTTGGTAGAGAACTTACAAACTTATTTCCCAAAAAAGAAAATGTACCAGGAGAAGTAGTATTTGAGGTTGAAGATTTTACGTCAATTAATCCAAAAAGTTTCCGACATGTTTCATTCAATATAAGAAAAGGTGAAATCCTAGGTGTAAGTGGATTAGTTGGAGCTCAAAGAACTGAACTTATGGAAGGTATTTTTGGAATAAGAAGCAAATCTTCTGGTAAAGTTATGTTACATGGTAAAGAATTGCATATAAACAGGCCTAAAGACGCTATAGATAACGGTGTGGCCATGCTTACAGAAAGCAGAAGAACCTCTGGTATAATGGGAGTTCTTTCTGTAGCAGACAATATTTCAATTTCATCTTTAAAAAACTATTTAGATTATAAAATCAGTATTAACTCAGGAAAAGTTGATAATCTGGTAAAAGAAAATGTAAAAAAAATGAATATTAAAACACCTTCCAGTAAAACCCCTATTAAATCTCTTTCAGGAGGAAATCAACAGAAAGTAATAATAGGCAGATGGCTAGCCAATAGTCCTGAAGTATTAATTTTAGACGAGCCTACCAGAGGTATAGATGTTGGTGCCAAATATGAAATTTATTGCATAATAGCAGACCTGGCCAAACAAGGTAAAAGTATTCTGATGATTTCAAGTGAAATGGGAGAGATACTGGGAATGTCAGATAGAATTATGGTTATGTGTGATGGTAGATGCACAGGATTTATAGATAGAAAAGATGCTACCCAAGAAAACGTAATGGCTTTAGCCACAAAATTTAGTTCATAAGTTAAGGAGTTAGTATGAAGAAGGAATCAGTATCAGATAAAATATTTTATATTGTTAAATCAAACCCTATAGTTTTTCTTCTGGTAATTGCAAGTATTTTTGTAGGAATCTTTGTTGAAAACTTTTTTTCATGGGGAAGTCTGGGAAACCTAATTAGTAACACAGCTATAAGATTTTTAATAGCACTGGGAGTTTCAGGATGTCTTATAACCAAGGGGACAGACCTTTCAGCAGGAAGACAAGTAGGTTTTGCTGCCTGTATTGCTGGAGTTCTTATTCAGCGTGCTTCTTATGCTGGTAGGCGTTTTTCTGCACAAGTTATTCCTGAAATGAATATGTTCATAGTTCTTTTTATTGTATTAATCATAGGTGCAGTTATTGGATTAATAAACGGTTTTATAATTTCCAGACTGAAAGTTCCTCCTTTTATTACCACCTTAGGAACACAAACCATCGTTTACGGATTATGCCTAGTTTTTACAGATGCTCAACCCATAGGGGGATTTCAGGATTCATACATAAACCTGGTAACAGGAAGAATTGGAAAAGTTGATGGCTTTTATCTTCCATATTTATTATTTATAGCTGCAATTTTTGGAGTATTGTTCTGGTTTATATATAATAAAACATGTCATGGAAAATATATGTATGCTATAGGTGGAAATGAAGTAGCAGCAGAAGTAAGTGGAGTCAATACAAAAAATACAATACTAAGAATTTATGTTATAGCAGGTGTAATGTATGCATTAGCAGGATATTTACTTGCTGCAAAATCAGGTGGAGCTTCTGCATCCATGGGTTCTGGATATGAACTTGAAGCTATAGCTGGTTGTACAATTGGTGGTGTTTCAACTACTGGAGGAATTGGAACAATACCCGGCGTATTAGTAGGTGTCCTGGTATTTGAGCTACTTAAAATAGTTTTACAGTTCTTGGGAGTGAATCCTTATTATAACTATATTGTTCAAGGCTTAGTAATTGTTGTAGCAGTAGCACTGGACATAAGAAAATATATAGCTAAAAAATAATTCAATTTTTATATGTAGGTTTAGAAGTCAAGATGAAAAATATATATGATATATCTGAAGTAAACAGATGCATGCTATGTTTAAACGGACCATGTGAAAAAGCTTGTCCTAAAGGAATAAAAATTTCCAAAATAATCCGTAGTTTGTACTTTGAAAATGCTGTAGGTGGAATAAAAGAGCTTAAAAACAATGATTGTTCCACCTGCAGTGCACCATGTGAAAAAGCATGTGTATTATCAAAGAAAAATAGACATGTAGAGATTAAAAACATATTCACGGATTTAAAAAAACAATCTCAGGATTATAAACCCCAAACCAATAAAAACAATAAGATAGATTTATCTTCTGAAATCTGTGGCATACCACTGGAAAATCCGTTTTTACTCTCTTCTTCTGTAGTTTCAAGTACTTATGATATGTGTAGTAGAGCTTTTGAAGAAGGCTGGGCAGGTGCAAGTTTAAAAACAATCTGTAATTTTCCACAACATGAAGCCTCTCCCAGATTCTCTGCTATTCATAATCATGCAAATTCTTTTTGCGGTTTCAAAAATATTGAGCAACTTTCCAATTTAAGTGTAAGTGAAAATATGGAAATAATAAGAAATCTCACTAAGAACTACCCTAATAAAATAATTATCTCTTCTATTATGGGTAGAAATGAAGCTGAATGGACCATGTTAGCTTCTGAGAGTGAAAATTCTGGTGCTTCAGTAATTGAATGTAATTTCTCATGTCCAAACATGGAAAATGAATCACTTGGGGTTACAATAGGGCAATCAGAAGAACTAATTGAACGGTTTACCAGAGCTGTTAGAAAAGGAACAAAACTTCCTATTCTGGCCAAACTCACTCCAAACGTAACTGATATGATACCTTTTGCTTTGGCTGCTAAAAAAGGTGGAGCTAATGGTATTGCTGCAATTAACACCATTAATTCAATTACAGGTGTAAATTTAAATTCTTACTCTGCAGAACCTGTAATACACGGGCAAACTATAGTAGGAGGCTATTCAGGTCATGCTGTCAAACCTATTGCACTAAGATTTATTTCAGATTTATCCAAATGTGAAGAACTGAAAGATATGCATATAAGCGGAATGGGCGGAATAGAATCATGGGTAGATGCCCTGGAATTTATATTACTTGGTTCTTCCAGCCTTCAAATAACCACATCAGTAATGCAATATGGATATAGGATAATAGAAGACCTACTGGATGGCATAAAAAACTATCTGCTTTCATCAGATAAATCCAGTATAAAAGATCTTATAGGTTTATCTTCCAGAACTGTAGTAAACCATAACACTATAGAAAGAGAAACCATAACCTACCCTGTTTTTAATTTAGATAAATGTAATGGATGTGGCAGGTGCTATATTTCATGCATGGACGGAGGCCATCAGGCTATTAATTTTGACAATGAAAAAAGAATACCAAAACTTATAGGAAGTAAATGTGTAGGCTGCCACTTATGCAGGATTGTATGCCCAGCCCGAGCTATAGATAAAGCACATAAAACTATCCGCAATATAAATTCTTAACTTTTATAAAATTCCAGATTATTATAACTAGATTTTTATAATAAATTAAATGGAGGAAATATGAAAAAAATATTTTTATCATTATTGTTCTTTCTGCTTTGTATTGTACCTATGTTTTCCCTTGCACTTTATGAAGACAGAAATAATGTTGAAATTGGAAAAACTATTAATAATTTCACCATAAAAGAAATAGAAGATTTTCCATTAATTGGAGCTACCATTACTTTGTTTCAACACAATAAAACAGGGGCTGAAGTATTACTTATTAAAAATGATGATATTAACAGAGCATTTGATATTACATTTAGGACTCCAACTGAGACAGATATGGGTATATCTCATGTCTTTGAACATGCCACTCTCAGTGGTTCAGAAAAATATCCATCTAAAACTTTATTTTTTAACTTAAGAAATCAGATATATCAAACATACATGAATGCAAACACATATCCATTCATGACCACGTATCCTGTATCTTCACTTTCAGAAGAACAACTTTATAATCTTTCTGATTATTATCTGGATAGCTGTTTTAATCCTATAATCCTTAGGGACAAAACAATATTTGATACTGAAGCTTGGAGATATGAATTAAACAGTAAAGACGATGAACTAAAATATTACGGCACAGTGTATAGTGAAATGTTAGGAGCAAACACACTTACAAGAGAAGCTCTTTTTAACAATTATAAAGCTTCATTTCCTGGTAGTATAGCTGGGAACAACAGTGGAGGTAATACTGATACTATTCCAAATATGACATATCAGGATTTGCTAAATTATCATGATAAATATTACACTCCAACAAACAGTTTAACCATTTTATATGGGGAAATAGATGACCATACTAAATTCTTAAAACTTTTAGATTCCTATTTCTCAAAATACAAAAAAAATGAATACAGCTTTATTGACTCTGGATATGAAGAAATAACTGAATTCAGACAAAACGAATTTGAATATCCAGTAGAAAAAACAAGTGACACAGACTATTCATGCGTAGCCTTCTACACATTTATATGTCATGATGCTACAACAAAAGATAATAATCTATTACAGCTTATGTCATACCTTATAGGGAGTGAATCTTCTGTATTAATGGAAAATATGAATAATGCACTACCCTACATAAATCTTAGTGTATATGTTGATAATTATGGGCCCGAATCATCTGTATATTTCATGGGAAATGGACTAAGAAAAGAAGATGTAAGTACATTTAAGGATGTTATAGATTATTCATTAAGCGAAATATATGCTGAAAGTTTTGATGATGATTTGATAAATTCAGTTATATCAAATACTAAAATAGAACTATTATTAACAGGTGAAGACCCAAATTTAGGTATTGATATAAGCCCATCCTTTGCTCAATACTGGGCTATAGAAGGAAATGCACTAAACTATTTAAATTATGTGGACACTGTTACCAATTTTAAAGATTATGTAAATAATGGTCAGATTATAGATATTTTTGAAAGATACATAATAAATAATCCATATAGAAATTTAAACTACACTTATTCTGTGGCAGGATTAAAAGAGAAGAAAAATGAAGAACTTAAAAACAAACTTTCTTCAATAAAAGAATCCATGTCAGAAGAAGAACTTGAATTAATAATAGATCAAACAAAAAAATCAACAACTACCAAAGACAGCTCTGAATATGTAGAGAAAATCAATGTTATAACTGTTGATAACTTACCTGAAGACTATAAAAAATATGAAATAACTGTAAACAATTATCCTAATAGCACAATAAAGCACTATTTTGCTAAAGCTGATGTAACTGATGTCAGTTACATAAACTTAATATTTGATACTTCTGGTGTAGAACAGGATAAAATCCATTTCATCCAACTTTATTCAAACCTTTTAGGTGAACTTGATACAGAAAACTATACCAGAGCCGATTTAATCAATGAAATCAACAAATATATTTATAGTCCATCATTCACTACCAATGCATTTGAAAACACTGAAAGAACAGATATTTCACCTGTACTCATTACTTCTTTTATAGCATTAGATGAAAACTTACCAAAAGCATATGAACTTCTATATGAAATATTATTTAACAGTGTTCTTGATCCTGAAATAATTTCTAATGTTGTGTACAATCTATATACTCAAAATAGCAATAGGCTACAAAGCATCATGTATAACATTCAGATTATGAGATTAGCTGGAATAAAAGATCCAAAATATGCCTATGTATCTTATATGAACTATATAGAATACTATGAATTCTTAAAAGAACTTAAAAATCAAATAGATAACGGCAATATAGACTATATAATAACAGGGCTTGAATCAATAAAAGAATATTTGAAAAATTCTTATAACTTAATTTTGGCTATATCTGGAAATGATATTTCAAATAATTTGAATACCATAGAATTTGATAAATTCATTGCAAAACTACCTTATAATGAAATAAACAAAGCAGAACTAAACTTACCTGTTTCTTCAGGTGAAGAAGGAATTATTACAAGTTCAAATATTTTATTTCATGCTTTTTACTTAGATAATGAAACGCTAGGAATTAACAAATTTACATCTGATTATTCAGTTATGAAATCTGTTATTCTAGATAATATTTTATTTCCATTATTAAGAGATAAAATGGGGGTCTATACTCCAGTTTTTGGTTTTTTAAAAGATTCCGGAGCTTATTTAGTAACATACAGAGACCCTAATGACTTAAAAACTACAGCAGAAGCACTTGTAGGATTACAAGATAGGATAGATGAAACATTTGATAACATAAATCAGAACATTTTAAATGGATATATACTTTCTGTCTATTCAGATTTGGTTAAACCTAATGGAGAACTTTCAGCAGCTAATGATAAACTTATGAATATATTGAATAATACAGAAGATATTACTGCTGAAAACATAAAAAAATTAAAGAATCTAAAAGTTGAAAACTTTTCAGATTACTGGGAAATATATAAGAAATTTATAGAAAATGTTTATTATTCCACTTCAGGCAGTGCAGAAAATATTAACAAAATGAAGCCGTATTATTCTGAAATACTTAATCCATTTGGAAATCAAGAAAAAACTTATAATAACACTCCTAATTTAAATGAATCTGAATTTGAGTCAGAATCCGAATCTGAATCTGAAGAAATAAATGAAGAACTAATGTTCTCATACATTAATGGATTTATTGAGCCAGACACTAATGGAGATTTTGGAGCAGATGATATTATTACAATAAATGATCTTTCCTATGTATTATGTAAAATTGCTGGAGTAAATGTTCCAAAAGAAGAAGCTCCAAAACTTTTAGCTGACGCTACCCTCCTTCCAGTAACTGAACCAAATGAAAAACTTACTCCTGAAAGTTTTTATCAATACATATTATATTTTTGCAATTCACTTAATTTAGATTCTTCTTTTATTCCTGTTCCAAGAAATGCCACTAAAGGTGAATTAGCCCATATACTTTACGTAGTGTTTAATTAACCTGTTTAAATAAACTGCAAATATTTAAATCAAGAAGTATAAGCTTTTATGTAGCTTATACTTCTTTTTTTTTAAGCTGTTTTTACGCATCGTGTTTCTTTTCAAGTTTCCTAAGTTTCTATATGATTATGTATATGAAATACACAGCAGTTTGTTTTGATATAGACGGAACACTATACCCTGAATCAGAAGAGATTGAACTTATGTCTAATTTTATCAGAAAACATCCAGTACTAAATTTAAAATACAGAAAACTTAGAAACAATTTCAGAATACTTCAAGAAAGGGAAAGTAAAATTTTTTCATCTGGTTATAGTTTTAGAGAAAAAGAAGCCTATTCACTACTTGGGGAAAATGCAAATTTAAATAAAATACAAAAATTCATAAATACCCTTGAGAATAAATACTATTTGAATCTAAAAATAATTTTTTCCAGACTTAAACCAGAAACAGCACCAATAAAAACACTTAAATATTTAAAAGATAAAAATATAATCATAGGAGCACTTTCTGACTGGCCTTTATATGATAAGTTAAACAAACTAGGGCTTTCAGAATATTTTGATTTTTCAATGTCTTCAGAAGAAACTGGATACTTAAAACCAAGTATAAAATGTTTCAATTACATGCTTAATAAATATAATCTTTCTGCAGATAAAGTTTTATTTGTTGGTGACAGTTACAATAAAGATATTTGTGGGGCGTATGATGCAGGTATGGATGCTGTGTTGATAAATTATAAAGAAGAAAGTAACTTTAATAAGGCTTTTAAAAAGTTTAAAAATTTTCATGAATTTGAGAATTGGATTACAAACTTATAAAGAATGGGAGGGAAATATGTCAACTGCCATAACAATTTCAATTATATTAGCTATACTTAATTTTTTTCTTTTACTGACATTTAGAATTTCTGATAAAAAAAAATATGGATATGACCAGGCCACAGCATTAAAAGAACAGCTAGTTACTGATATAAGAAACAGTGATGATGTTTTTAAACAGGATATTGCAGATATCAGTGCTACACTGTCAACTCAAGAAAAACAGGTTAAAAGTTACATAAGCCTTCTGAAAACCGAACTGGACACCATGATGTCCTACAAAGAAGATTTTAAATTATGCAATATTGCCATTAACAACTGTAAAAATGCTGTTCAAGGTTTAATCTCACTCACTGAAGAAGCTACAGAAAGAACTAGAAGAATAGAAGAAACCATGGTAACAATAAAAGAAATGGAAAGCAAACTAACGGATTTTAGCAAAGATGTTTCCTCAAAAATCAGAGAAAATGCCAATAATATTATTATAAGTTCTGCTGAAGAATTAAATGCATTAAAAGAAAAATATTCTCAGGAAATTCAAGCTATAAATCAAGCAAAAATGTCTGCATTAAAAGGAGAAGATCCCACTTTTAATCTAAACTGGAACACAGACAGTAGTCAAAATCAAGGTTGACGCTTTTAATTTAGATACTTATCTTTTAATTAATAGCAAAAATAATTAAAAATGTAACATTAAAAGAGGTTAAATCAAAAACATGAAAAAAAATGAAAAACATTTTAATGATAAAAAAATTAATGAAAAATCAGAAATTAAATCTGAATATATAGATTCTGAAGACGCAAACAGAGATGAAGAAATAGACACTGATAATATTTCTGAAGAAATTATAGATGAAAGTGATAAGCTGAAAGAAGAAAATGAATCATTAACAGAACAAGTTAAAGATTTAAAAGATAAGATGTTAAGACTGCAGGCAGATACAGATAATTATAGAAAACGTATGCTGCGTGAGAAGGAAGATGCCGTTAATTTTGCAAATGAAAAAATTATCCTGGAACTTCTAAGTTTTATAGACAATATGGATAGAGCTATAAATGCAGCACAGAATGGAGGAGATATAAATTCACTCACAGATGGTGTTAAGTTGATTAAAGAACAACTCCTAAACACTTTGAATAAAAACTGGGGTTTGGAAAAAATTTTAACTGATAACGTTGAATTTAACCCAGATGAACATGAAGCTTGTATGGCTGAAACAAATTCTGATTTAGAAAAAGAAATGGTAGTTTCCGAATTACAAACTGGCTATAAGCTACATGGAAGAGTCATACGTCCAGCTAAGGTAAAAATTGCAAAACCTTAATTATCTTTTTTTTTATTTTTGTTTATGTTATTTTATATAAACACCTTAGGGGGTGTACTTGGTTTTGACAGGTAATATTGGGTTAATAATTGCATGCCAAGCGTTAACTTGTAAAACTGACACAATTAAATTTAACTGCAAAGAAAGAAGATGATTATTCTGAAGCAGAAGAAGAACTTGCATTAGCTGCTTGATTGTAGTTTATGCAGGCAAGGAAGTGTGCAGAATGTTCTGGCTCCACTTCCCTGTAAATTTCAAGAACTTACCTTGTACAGATACAGGATGTATAAGGGACACTTAACTGTATAGGTTTGAATGTTTGATTCTGTTTACTATTCAAACTAAAAACCAAACAGAATCTAAGCATGTAGATGTTATTAGACAAATTATCTGGACGGGAGTTCAACTCTCCCCACCTCCAAACAAATAATAAAACCCAGGCTGAAAGCACGACTTTAGCGATGCTTTCAAGTCTGGGTTTATTATGATCCGGACCCCAAGAAGGTAACAAGATTGAAGCACCATCGGTTCCTTCTAGGTAACACTAGGAGGAACAATGTATTCAAAAGAATTCAAAACAAAGGTTGTAAACGAAATAATAGCCGGACTACC
>CACYEI010000055.1 GCA_902773355.1 uncultured Spirochaetales bacterium | reverse complement strand
TTTTTTTACCAATTTATTAAAATATTTTGTGTTGTAGTTTATAAAAAAAAGTTATATAAATGTTATTTAATCAATTCTCTTTAATGAGCTTAAAATGAGAAGAAAACAAAACAAAAAGGAAGGTATAAAATGAAAAAAATTTCTTTAATATTACTTATGGTCTTTATATGTTTTTCTGTTTTTGCAGCAGTACCATCTTTTTCTAGTCTGAACAGAGCTGTCAGTGCAGGAAATGTAACTTTGATAAGCAGATATTTAAATCAAGGGGCGGATGTAAATGCAGTAAACAGCGAAGGGAACACCGTTCTATTCACTGAATTATTTAAAGATTATGATGCTTCAGCTGAGATAGTTGAAATTTTAATTAATGCAGGTCTAAATCCTAATGTTGGTGATTATTTTGGATATGCTCCGCTTCACTATGCTGTAGATTATTGTACCCCAGAAGTTGTTTTAGCGTTGTTGGAAAGCCCTATTATAGATGTGGATATATTAACAGAGTACGGGGAAACTCCTCTTTTGTTGGAAGTATATAAAAACTACTATGCTTCTTTAGAAGTTATAGAAAAATTTATGGAGAAGGGTGCTGATCCTAGTATAGAAGATGAAAATGGAAACAGTGCTTTATCATATGCACAGGAGAATTGTTCAGATGAAATAATTATAGCACTTGGTGGAAAAGTGGAATCTCTTGATAAATTTGAATTAAGTATTCCTGATTGGGCACATGGGGAGTGGACCACGGAAGTAGATGATAAAGAGGCTTTAATCACAATTACTTCAAATGATATTTTAATAGAAGATTCAGATGATGAAATAGTATCTGTTTCAGATTTGTTAAATGAAGACTATATTACATATATAGGTGGTGAATACATAACAGAAAATGAAACAGATAATGCTTATGAACTTATATTTGATGTAATGGGTTTTTATACCATGCATTTTGTTTCCATAAAGAAAACAAATGATTCAAATGTGCTTAAATTTATTCTGGCGGAAGAAGAACAGCTTACGTTAATTAGAAAAGGTAGTTCAGTTAAGAATAATATTTTACCAGAAAAAGAGGAAACAGAAGGTATAAATGATTCTGATAATTCTAAATCATCAACTAAGCATAACCTAAATTTTCCTTCATGGGCATTAGGAACATGGGGCGGAGATTATGCAGGTACTAGGTCTTTAATAACTATTACCTCTGATGATATGATGATTAATGTAGATGGAGTAAGTTATTCTGTTTTTAAAACATTGGAAGAGCAGTTAGGACTAAGTAGTGATTTTTATACGCTAAAAGAAGATAAGACATCAGATACTTATTCGGTAAGTATGGTTATTTTTGGTTATACAACGCCGTTTTTTACTTTAAGAAGAGGTGATAATTCTAGAAGTATGTATTACAAGTCAGCTTATGATGATACAGAAGTTTTATTAGTTAAATAGGTTTAATAAATAGGTTCTAAATTGAAGATAACGCTGGATAATTTATCAAAAAAATATAATGGTGTGTATGCATTAAAAAATGTAAGTATAAATATTCCTGAAAATAAGATTTGTGGAATTATTGGTAAGAGTGGTGTCGGAAAAAGTACACTAGTCAGGCATATGTGTCTTCTGGAGAAACCTGACAGTGGAAAAATTTTGTATGGCAATGAAAGAGTAGATAATATTTCTGAAAAAAAAGCTCTTATTATGAGAAGAAAGCTGGGAACAATATTCCAAAGTTTCAATTTATTCAGTTCACGTAATGTCTTTCAGAATGTTTCATATCCACTGGAAATATGCGGTTTTAAAGATAAAAAACAAATATCCGAAAGAGTAAGAGAACTGCTTGAGTTAGTAGGTTTAAAAGACAAAATTCACAGCCCTATAAGTACTTTAAGCGGAGGGCAGAAACAAAGAGTGGCTATAGCTAGAGCTTTAGCATGTAAACCTGAAGTACTGTTTTGTGATGAAGCTACAAGTGCCTTAGATCCACAGACAACCAGAGCCATTTTGGAATTAATCAAACAGATACAAAAACAGATGAATCTAACAGTGATTATGATAACTCATCAGATGGAAGTGGTTAGAGATAGCTGTGATTATGTAGGTGTTTTAAGTGATGGTGAAATTGTAGAATTTGGAACAGTTAAGGATATTTTTTCAAATCCTCAAACAGATGTAACAAAAGACTTTCTTCTACATCTATCAAGTGCTGATACTGATAAAGATTCATTGGTTTTCTGGTCAAAAATACCAGGAAGATATACTTTAAGATTTCCAGATTCTATGACTGATAATCCAATTATTTCAAAACTGACTAGGGAATTTTCAGTAGATTTTAATATTCGTGGTGGAGGTATTCAGCATGTAGGTGATGCTGAATTTGGAACTTTAATATGTGATATAAGTGGAACTACTGAACAGATAAAACATGTTATTTGTGAGTTAAATAAAAATGGGATAAAAGTAGAGGAGTCTAAAGCATGAGCCAGGTTATATTATTATCTTTAAGTCAGACACTTATTATGGTTTTGTTCTCTACTTTTTTTTCAGTTATTATAGGATTGCCATTAGGTATTCTACTTGCAGTAACTAGATCTCATGAAGAGGGAGGGCTGTTTCCTAAACCTGTTCTAAATCAGATACTGGGTAAGGTGGTAAATATTCTAAGATCATTTCCATTTATTATTTTGATTATAATTCTTTTTCCACTTTCAAGAATTATAGTTGGAACAACTATAGGAACCAAGGCTGTAATTGTTCCACTTTCTATAGCTGCTGCTCCATTTGTGGCCAGAGTTGTTGAATCAAGTCTGAAAGAAGTGTCTCCAGATGTTATTTTAGCTGCAAGAAGTATGGGGTCTACAAACTTTCAAATAGTTGTAAAAGTTTTACTTCCAGAAGCTTTGCCTTCTCTTATTAGTGGTCTTACCCTTACAATAATCAATATTATAGGTTATAGTGCTATGGCTGGTGCATTAGGGGGTGGAGGATTAGGAGATTTAGCTATAAGATATGGTTATCAGAGATTCAGACCTGATATTATGTTAACTTCTGTTTTAATCATAATAGTACTTGTAGAAGTCATACAGCTTTTAGGTAACATGGTTAGTGCTAAGATTATTAAAAACAGATAGGAGAGAATTTGAATGAAAAAAATATTTACTTTTTTATTTATCCTTTTATCTATACCTTTCTTTGTTTTTTCAAGTCCAAATAAAGAGAAAAGGAATCAAAATAAAATAATAGTTGGTGCTACACCTATGCCACATGCTGAAATGTTGAATTTGGTAAAAGAAGATTTGGCACAGCAAGGTATAGTTTTAGAGATAAAAGAATTTACAGATTATGTAACACCAAATTCTGCATTGGAAGATGGGGAAATAGATGCTAACTTTTTTCAACATATACCATACATGAATTCATTTAATTCAGAGCACGGATATCATTTGGTGAATGCTGGGGGAATACATATTGAGCCTTTAGCCTTATATTCTTTAAAGTATATGTCTATAAGTGAATTACCAAACGGAGCTTTCATTGCCATCCCTAATGATCCTACAAATGAAGGAAGGGCACTGTTGCTTTTAGAGGAAGCAGGTTTAATTACATTAAAGGATTCAAATTCACTAGAATCAACACTTTTGGATATTGTTTCTAATCCTAGAAATTTACGTTTTACAGAATTGGAAGCAGCTATGCTTCCTAAGACTTTAAAAGATGTTGATGGAGCTGTAATAAATGGCAATTATGCAATAGATGCTGGATTGAAGGTTACTGACGGAATAATAGTTGAAGGCTCAGATAGTCCATATGTAAATATAGTAGCTGTAAAAAGTGGACGTGAGAATGAGCGTGCAGTAGAGGCTTTGGTTTCTGCATTAAAATCAGAGAAAGTTAAAAACTGGATTTTAAATAATTATCCTAATGGTGAGGTTGTTCCAGTCTTTTAGCTTTTTGTTATATGGAAAAAACGCCTAAAGAAATAGCTCATAATTTGCCTAATAATCCTGGGGTCTATATGATGATAGATCAGCAGAATAAGGTAATATATGTAGGTAAAGCCAAAAAAAAAAAAAAAAGAGTTAGTCAATATTTCTTACCAAATAGAGATTTAAAAACCAGTGCTTTGGTAAATAAAATATGCAAGATTGATCATATAATTACAGGAAATGATTATGAGGCATTGGTTTTAGAAAATAACTTAATAAAAAAATATAATCCGCACTATAATATTTTATTGAAAGATGGAAAAAGCTATCCTGTAATCAGAATAACACATGAAGATTTTCCTAAAGTGTTTAAGACCAGACGTATTATAAAAGACGGTTCTTTATACTTTGGTCCTTTCCCAGAGATTAATAAACTAAATCAGTATTTAGGTCTGATTGAAGATCTGTTCATGTTAAGAAAGTGTTCTATACCCTTAAGAAAAAAGAAACAGCCCTGTTTGTACTATCATATAGGGAAATGCAGTGCTCCATGCTGTGGAAGAGTAAGTAAGGAAGAGTATAATAAAAATATAAGCAAAATAAAAAAAATACTATCAGGAAATATTTTAGAATTGGAAAACCAGATTAAATCTGAAATGCTTTTGGCCTCTGAGAATCAGGATTATGAAACCGCAGTAAAAAAAAGAGATTTGTTGTTTTCTCTTCAGGATATTTCTAAACCTCAGATGGTAGAGGAATTTAATAAAAAAGGTGGTAATAAAGATTATGCAGCTATAGAGATGAGAAATCCTTTATGTACTGTGTCTATAATGCAGTTCAGGGAAGGGAAGTTGATAGGAAAAGCATTATATAGGGCTAGTACTTTAGGGGATGAATCTGAAACTCTAAGTTCTTTTTTATTGCAGTATTATGATGAAAGCCTCCAATTACCTTCAGAACTCTACGTTTCACATGAAATAGATTCAGATTTAATAAGTAAATATTTTAAAGAATATTTAAACGGAAATATAAACGTTTTTACCCCAACAGATGGGAAAGATTTCAGAATTCTCAGAATGGCACTTGAAAACGCAAAAGAAGATGTGGAAAAGCGTCTTAAATCCAGAGATAACACAGAAGCTTTACAGACTCTTATGGATATTTGTTCACTTGAAAAATTACCAACGCTTATAGAAGGATTTGATATAGCACAGCTTCATGGCAAATACACAGTAGCCAGTTTAATTTCTTTTACAGATGGTAATCCTAATCCATCAGGTTATAGGCGTTTTAATATTAAATCATTAGATGGGAAGATTGATGATTATCAGTCTATTAGAGAAGCTGTTTATAGAAGATATACAAGAGTTCTAGCTGAAAATTTAAAAATTCCTGATTTAATAATGATAGACGGAGGGAAAGGTCAAGTAAATGTAGCTAGAGAGGTATTAGATTCTATAGGTTTAGCTACAACTCCAGTTGTTGGATTAGCTAAGGAATATGAAACAATAGTATTTGATGATGATAGGGCTGATTTAGTCTTAGATCACTCAAATGAAGGTTTAAGATTACTTATTGCAGTCAGAGATGAATGTCATAGGTTTGCAACATCTGCAAATCAGGCTATGAGAAGTAAGGATGTTTCATTTAAATTATTGGAGAGTGTGTCAGGAATAGGAAAGAAAAGGAGTCAAAAGATTATGGAAGTATTTAGCAGTTTAGATGAGCTATTGAATCTTCCAGATGAAGAAATAGTCAGTAAAACTGGTATTTCTGCTAAAATTATTGAGCAATTAAGAAAAAGGCTATCATAATTTCTTTTATTGAATGAGTTATATTTCTTAAGTAATATTATTATATGATTTCATTTTTTAAACCGACATTAAAAAGAAAAGATATGGATAGCGTACTCCAGACTATGGTTGATGAAAAAATTGGGCCTGGAGAAAAAGGGCGTGAATTTGCGTCATTATTTTGTGATTATACAAATTGCAGATTTGCTACAAATTATAGAATATATCCTGATGCAATAGAAACTGCGCTAAAGATTCTAGCTTCTAAGATTGATAGTGAAACTGGTAAAGAAGTAAGAGTATTGATTTCACCACTTGCTCCTTTGGTATATAAGAAAGTAATTCAGAAATTAGGTTATACCATGGTTTTGGGAGATGTTAACTTAGAAACAGGATTAATAGATGTTGGATGCGTTCAAAATCTTCAGCCAGATATTCTAGTTCTTTATGAAAACAGTGGAACACTCCCTGTTTTTTTTAATTCAGAAACTGATACTATAGAGAAATATGATTATGGAAATATAAATATACTGGAAGATGTTTCTCAGTCTATAGGAAGCTCCTGTTCAGATATAAAAGCGGGGGCATGGGGAAATTTGGTTATTTGTTCGTGTGAGGATAATGACTTAATTTCATGTGCAGGAGGGGCACTCCTTGCCGCTAAAGATTCTTTTTCTACTATTCTTAGGAACCATAAACCATCAGCATATAAAAGAATGGCTGATTTAAATTCAGCTTTAGGAAATATGCAACTTATTAATTTAAGTGAAAACATGGATAGAAGACGTGAAATATATAAGCTATATCAAAATGGTTTAATAAGAACTGATAATAAGCACTTTGGTATTAATTTCCCTGAATTTGAAAATTGTGCAGGTGACTATCCAGTAATTATTAAATCCAAAATTGAAGATGTTGTAAAATTTGCAAATAGAAAAGATATTCCAACTAAGGAAACATTTAGTCAGAGTATCTGTTCTGAATATGAGGGGAAACTGTTAGATGAATTTCCAAACAGTGCGGATTTCTTTTTCAATTGCTTGTCTTTCCCCTTATATCCTTTTTTAAAAAAAGAAGAAATAGATTTGATTTCTAAGGTTATAGCTCATTTGCCATAGATTTTCAAAGTTTTAATGAGTATTTTGAGTGAGAATGAAATGAGAGATATAAGTAAAGTAATAGTTTTTCAAAATAGTATAAAAAAGGAAACAGAACTTCCAACATTAGATATAGCTGATTATATTTCCAGTTTTGGCATAAAATCTGAAATAATAAAGTTAACCATAGATTCTGATTCTAATATGGTTATGCCTTCTGCTGATCTTATTGTTTCAGTAGGTGGAGATGGAACTGTCCTTTCATGTGTTAATTTTATTGGGAAAAAATGTATTCCAATTATACCTGTTAATTTAGGAACTTTTGGTTATATAACAGATACAAATGTTATGGAATTCAGAGAAGTTTTTAATGATTATATAAATGAGGTTACAGATGTACAGGAACGCATGATGTTGGATGTATATGTTAATGGAAGTTTTTTTTCCAGGGTTTTAAATGAATTGGTTGTAAGTGCAGTTTCTAAGGCTAAGATGGCAAGTTTATCTTTGAGTATAGATTTTACACATTTATCGGTATTAAGATGTGACGGGTTAATTATAGCTACACCTACAGGCTCAACTGCATACAGTTTATCTGCAGGAGGACCAGTTGTAGATAATGCATTAAATGGCATTATTATTAATCAAATTTGTCCTTTTACGTTAAGTGCACGTCCTTTGGTTGTTTCTGCAGATTCCGTGGTTCAGGTTTCAATTCTGAAACAGAAGGTGCCGCTTAATATGACAGCTGATGGAAGACATTTTAGAGAAGTTAAAGAAAATGATATTATTACAGTGACTAAATCAGAAACTAAAGCTCTATTTGTTAAGAATAAGAACCGTAATTTTATAAATGTACTAGGTTCTAAGTTACTCTGGTCTGGAGGTTTTAATGCTTGAGCATTTGGAAATTAGAAATTTTGCCTTAATTGAAGACTTGAGTATTGATTTTGAAACAGGATTAAATGTTATTACTGGAGAAACAGGTTCTGGAAAAACAATAATTCTATCTGCTTTAGAATTAATTATGGGAGATAAGGCTAGTGATAGATACATAAGACCAGGAGCAACTGAATTATATGTTTCTGCTCTTATTTCTATTCCAAATGAAGACAATTTAATAATGTATCTTTCAGAATTAGGTATAGAACCAGATGATGATAAAATACTTATTAGAAGAACTATAAAAACTAATTTAAGATCTATAATTACTATTCAAGGTGTAACTGTATCAAGATCTGAACTAATAAAAATAACAGAATATGTTTTTGATATTCATAATCAAAATGAGCATCAGAGTCTTTTAAAAGAAAACAGTGCAATAAATTTTTTGGACACATATGCCATAGAATATAATGGCTTATTACGTTTATGCGCAGAGAAGTATAAACGTATTAATGAATTAAAAACAGAAATAGATAATTTGACAGCCTTATCACTGGAAGGTGAAAAACAGAAAGATTACTTAAAATATGCTTTAAATGAGATAAAAATTGCAAATATTACTTTTGAAAATGAAGATGAAGAACTGTCTGATAGACTAAGTACTTTAACCAAAATGGAACTGATATATGATAGTGTGTCAAATAGTATAAACAGTCTTTCTTCAGCAGTGGAAAAAATTTATGATTCTGATATTTTTCTATCTAAGATTAAAAAATATAATCTAGTTTTGTCGTCATTAAATGACAGATTAAATGATATTAGAATCAATTGTGATGATTTATTGATTGAATTAAAGAATTATTTAAATTCACTCAGTTATTCAGAATCAGATGTTAATAATATGCAGGAAAGATTATCAGAACTTCAAAAGTTGAAACGCAAGTATGGAGGAATAAACGGAAAA
>CACYEI010000054.1 GCA_902773355.1 uncultured Spirochaetales bacterium | reverse complement strand
TCAAACTTTATTGGATCCTACAGAGCTTATAAATCCTAAGTGCCATGTGTGTGGTTCTGTTCCTATTTTAAAAAAAACAAAGCATTTGTATATTAATCTTCCAAAGATTGTACCTGTACTAAACAAATGGATAGATGAAGCATCAGTTAAAGGTTTTTGGGCTAAAAATGCACTACAGGTTACAAAAAGTTGGATAAGAGATGGTTTAAAAGAAAGATGTATCACTAGAGATCTTAAATGGGGAATACCTGTTCCTAAAAAAGGGTATGAAGATAAGGTTTTTTATGTTTGGTTTGATGCACCTATAGGTTATATATCCATTACTTCATGTCTTGAAGAGAATTGGCAAAAAAAATGGTGGAAAAATCCTGAAGAAGTAAAATTATTTCAATTTATTGGAAAGGATAATATTCCGTTTCATACTGTTATTTTCCCAGCCACGCTTTTAGCTACTGGAGAAAAATGGACCATGCTTTATCATATGAGCTCCACTGAATATTTAAATTATGAAGGTGGTAAATTTTCTAAAAGTCAGGGTATAGGTGTTTTTGGCACAGACGCACAGGACACAGGTATCCCTGCAGATGTTTGGCGTTTTTATTTGCTTTATAATAGACCTGAACATTCGGATGTTTTATTTACATGGTCTTCATTTCAGGAAAAAATAAATGGTGAACTTATAGGTAATTTGTCAAATTTAATTAACAGAACACTAGTTTTTGTAAAAAGGAGTTTTAACGGCAGTTTAGCGGATGGAAAAATAGATACAGAACTGTATGGGAAAATTAGAAATTATGAATCCGAAATTAAAGAACTAATGGAAAAAGTAGAGGAAAGAGATGCTCTTTTAAAAATTTTAGAACTTAGTGATTATGGAAACAAGATATTCCAAAATTCAGAGCCATGGAAAAATCCAAAAGAAAATGTAAATATGCTGAAAACCTTGGTTTATCTGATTAGAGATATAGGAGTTATGATTTTTCCATATATGCCTGATACTGCTAAAAAAATACTAGGGTTTTTGAATTTAGATAAAGTTTCATGGGATATGGTAGGAGATACAACTTATGAACTTGAGATTAAAGATGTAAGTATTTTATTTGAAAAATTAACAGATGAAAAAATAAATGCACTTAGAAATAGGTTTAGTCCTAAAACAGAAAATTCTAAAAAAGATAATGTTGAGGTAAAAAAAATGGATAATGAAAAAATTGATGAATGTCTAGAAAAGAAATTTGCAGAAAAAGTGTTACTGAAAGTTGCTAAGATAAAAGAAGTAAGTAAGCATCCTGAGGGGGACTTTCTTTATATTTTAACTTTGGATGCAGGGGAAGAAGAAAACAGAATAATTGTTTCGTCTATAGTTCCTTATTATAAAGCGGAAGAGCTTTTGAACAGAAATATAGTTTTGGTCAGTAATTTAAAACCTGCTAATTTCAGAGGTGTTAAAAGTAGAGGAATGCTTTTGGCAGCTCAGGATAAGGATGCAGAAGAGCATACTACCTGTGAAGTTTTATTTGCAGATGATTTAAAGGTTGGAACAGTTCTTGAGCCAGAAGGTTATAAAATGCCGGAAGAACAGATGTTCTATGTAAAACCTGATAACTTTTTTTCCATGCCACTATATATGGAAAACGGAATACTTAAAATAAACGGGAAACGGATTCTTTCAGATACTGGAGATGAAATACATTCAGTAAAATATAAAAACGGCAGTGTAGGTTAAATGAATTCAGATAAAGAATACTTGAAGTATCTGTATGTAGATATAGAAGAGCCCTTAAGACTTGGATTTTGTGAAGAAATAAAACTTGCTTCTGATTTCAGTATCTATAGAACATCTGATATTTTTTTATGGAAAGAGCTTTCTTCTGATTATCAGGTCAATTTGATAATTGATTATTTTAGAAATTTGAAAAAGAAATCTGAAAAAGAAGTGCTTATTTGTGCACACGGAAATTATGGAATAAAAAAGCTAATTGATGAAATAAACTTTAAACTTTTTAATCCTTGTTATCTGGCAGTAAAAACAGATAATGTTTCATATGACATTAAAACTGATCTTGTAATAAAAAAATTATCATTGGATTATGCTGAATTAATAGGTTCCACGTATAGAATGATAAAAGATTATCCAAATAGGGTTGAGTTAGCACAGGAGTTTATTAATAGAGGTGTATTTGGTGGGTTTGTAAATGACAAATGCATTGGTTTTATAGGTATGCATGAAGAAGGTACTATGGGAATGTTGGAAGTTTTACCTGAATATTTTCACAGAGGTTACGGTTCTGCTTTGGAAATGTATTTATGTAACCATTTGATTTCAGAGAACAGAATACCTTTTTGTCATATTATTAATGGAAATGAAGCGTCTATAAAACTACAGAAAAAAATAGGTTTATATGTCTTTTCAGAAGAACATATGGTTTACTGGGGTAGTAGTTAATATTTACTAATATGATGTTTTTCAATATAGTAAAAACTAACTATGGAAACTACTTGGGACTATTTGGACTATTATAGAGGCAGAGAATTTGAAGGTCAGTGGCCTAATATCTCTCAGCTTATGCATATAACTACTTTACGCTACCCGTATAATGATTGCTTTCAGTCATTTGATAAGTATGGGATGCTTTTAACATTCAAACAGGCAGAAGATATTGCTATAAGAATAGCCAAAGTGTTAAAAGAGCTTGGAATTACCAAACATTCACATGTAGCTGTATCAGGAAAGAATTCAGTCCAGTGGGCTCTAGCATTTTTAAGTATAATGTATGTAGGTGCTGTAGCTGTACCGCTGGATAATACCCTACATGAGAATGAAGTAAAGAATTTAGTTGAGTTCGGTGATATAGACTGGTTTTTTGGAGACCCAGACAGACTTTCCTATGTTAAAGAGAATTGTACACATATTTTTTCATTAACGCCGAATTGTGATTTTGCCACTTATATTTTGGATTTAACGCCTGTAAATACGGATTCTACTTATAGTGTTTATACTCCAAATGATTCAGATTTAGCAGTAATAATGTTTACTTCTGGAACTACTGGGAATCCTAAAGGTGTTATGCTTAGCCATGAAAATTTAGTGAGTTGTTGTTTTAAAACAAGAATGTATATTTCATGTACTGTTAATGATGTATTTTATGCTGTTCTTCCTATCCATCATGCATACACTTTTCAAGCTGACTTTATGCAGATTATTTCTCTAGGCTGTAAACTGGTATTTGGACAGAAATTTATTCCTTCTCAGATTTTTAAAGATGTAAAAGATGGAGGAGTAACCATGTTTATTACAGTACCTTTACTGTTTAATAAAATGCTGAAAAGTATTCAGAATGAAGTTAAGAAAAAAAGTAGTATTGTTTATCTCTTCTTTAATATGCTTTTATCTTTTTCTGGATTTTTAAGAGATGTATTTCACATTAATATAGGGAAAAAAATATTTAAGGGGGTTTTAAGGAAGTTAGCACTTACAAATATTCATGTATGCATTAGTGGAGGGGGCCCCCTTCCTGTAAAAACTTCACGTTTTTTTTATTGTATGGGCTTGAATTTCATTCAAGGTTATGGATCTACTGAAACTTCACCTATAAGTCATTTAAATCCAGTGGATGCGTTTAGAAGTAAATCTGTAGGAAAGCTTTTGCCAACTTTGGAACATAAGATTATAAATCCAGATGGTGATGGAAACGGTGAACTATTAGTCAGAGGTTCAACTGTTATGCAAGGTTATTATAAAAATCCTGAAGCTACAAAAGAAGTGATTTCTGACGGTTGGTACAATACAGGAGATGTAGGATACATTGATAATGATGATTATTTTTATCTTACAGGCAGAGCTAAAAACATGATAGTTTTAGAAGGTGGAAAAAATGTTTTTCCTGAAGAAATAGAAGATTTGTTTCAACTTTATACAGAATTAGATCAGGTTTGTATTATTGATTATAGAACAGATTCTGATACAGATTCTATAGGCATTAAGCTTTTAGCGTATCCATCAGATATTTTCAGACAAAAATATAAAAATAACATGAATGATTTAGAAAAAGATGTTTGGAAGATGGTTTATGAAGTAAATAAGCAACTTCAGAGTTATAAAAAAATAACAGCTTTGGAAATTTTAAATGAACCGCTTAAGACTACTTCCACACGTAAGATAAAGCGTAGTTATATAAAAAGATGATTCTATCTATTGAATAACTTTATAAAAATGTGTATTTTGTGAGTGTTTTGGGGCGGATAGCTCAGCCGGTAGAGCAGCAGACTCTTAATCTGCGGGTCCAGGGTTCGATCCCCTGTCCGCTCAAATGACATACTGAAAGGACTATTTTTGCCAGAAAGCTTGAAGTGGGAGGAGCTTAAAAAATAGTTTGCAGTTCTTGTGGGTTAACAACACC
>CACYEI010000053.1 GCA_902773355.1 uncultured Spirochaetales bacterium | reverse complement strand
GCAGAGAGGAGATATAGAGCAACAGAAAAAAGATATAGTGCAACAGAAAAATGATATTGAGAGGGAAAGATTTGATATTAACCAACAGAGAAATGACATTGAGCAGCAGAAAAAAGATATAGTACTACAGAGAAATAATATTAAGCTACAGAGAAATAACATTGCCAAAAAACTGGTTGATTCAGGTTTTAGTAAAGAAGAGATATTTGAACTGCTAGGTACTGATGTAAAAATATAAAAAATGAATTTCTTCAAATTTTTTAGTAGAAAAAGTTGAAATATTTCATAAAAATTTGAAATAATAAGAATGAAATGTATAGAAAATTCACGAGTATATTATAAAAATGGGAAGAAAATAAAACAAAAGAGCCCTTACTTATTGTTGGGTTAAGGCAAGTGGGCAAAACATATTTAATAAAAGAGTTTTGTTCCTATACATATAAGAAATATCAATATATAAATTTTGAAGAAAACCCAGAATTTATATCAGCATTTGATTATTCTCTAAAACCAGATGTAATACTTAAAAATTTAAGTATTATAATTGGAGAAAAAATTAATTCTGACTCAGCTATTTTTTTTGATGAAATACAGAATTGTGAAAAAGCTATAACATCATTAAAGTATTTCTGCGAATCAGACACCAATTACAGAATAATATGTGCAGGTAGTTTACTTGGAGTTAAATTAAAAAGATTTGAATCTTCATTTCCAGTAGGTAAAGTAATAATTAAAAATATGTAGCCTATGGATTTTGAGGAATTCCTTATTGCATGTAATGAATATGATCTTATCAATCTAATAAAGGAAAATTTTATTCATATAATCCCCATTCCTGAAAGTATTCATAAAAAAGCACTAAGTTTATATCACTCTTATCTATTTGTAGGGGGTATGCCTAGAATTGTTAATGATTTTATAGTAAATGATAAAAATGTAATGAATTGTGATAGAGAATTGATAAATTCATTTCAAACATCATACTTAGCAGACATGACTAAACATATATCAACGCCTGCAGAAAGTTTAAAAATAATAGAAACATATAATTCTATATCAAGGCAACTCTCCAAAGAAAACCCTAAATTTATGTATAAGACAATAAGAAATAATGCAAATAAGAGAGATTTTAGTTCTTCAATAGACTGGCTTTTAGCAGCAGGCATTGTATATAAAGTTAACAATGTATCTGCCATAAGGTCTCCTTTAAAAGGGTTTGAAGAAGAAAACATGTTTAAATTATATTTATCTGATACTGGATTGCTCACAAATTTATGCAGACTTAAATATTCTGAAATTATTTCTGAGAAAAAAATCTATATACAGGAAGTGTGATTGAAAATTATATTATATCTCAACTTAAAACATTAGAAAAAGATTTTTATTATTTTAGACCTTCTGATAATATGAAAATAGATTTACTTTTAGACGAAGAGAATGGAATTATACCTTGTGAAATAAAATCTGGAAGGCGAACTAATTCTAAAAATCTTTCTAATTTTTGTAAAAAATATTTACCAAAGAAAGCAATCATCTTTTCAGAACTAAATTTTGGAAAAAATGATTATCTCTATTCTTATCCTCTTTATTCTATATTCTGCTTATCATAGAGTAGTCCTTGGTATTGCTGGTAATTTAATATTTTCTTCTGTTATAAACATGGTCATATATATAGATGAATAGAAAATTTTACCATTAAATCTTTAATAGAAAGGATATTATTTAATGCAGAATGTTTTGCATAATTTTTTTCCTGACTTTACTTCTATAGGCAGGGTAAAAAGTTCATAATCAATTACAAAATCAATTTCACCCTTTTTTTACTGTTAAAATAATAAGGTTTAGTTTTTTAAGAATTAAGTTCTTGTGTTACAAAGTTTTCATACATAGTTAAATCTGTCTTATCTTATATCAATCAATTATTTTCTATATCTATTTCGTGGAACTTTATTTTTTATGATATTTTATGTATAGGCTAATTAGTTTTTGTATTCCAACATATAATAGGGCGGATGTTTTAGATAAATCATTAAAAAGTTACGTAGAATCTGATGGTTTTAATGAAGAAGTGGAACTAATTGTTTCTGATAATGCTAGTACAGATGAAACTTATTCTATTGTAAAAAAATATATGAATATATACCCAAATATAAAATACAGCTGTAACAAAGAAAACATGAAAGATAATAATTTTTCAATAGCTTTAGATTTAGCTTCAGGTATGTATGTAAAGCTTCAGAATGATAACGATTTGATTATTAGCGGTGGATTAGAATATATAAAAAATAACATAAAAAATAATATTCTCAAAAAGGATCCTATCTTTTTTACAAATGATTATATCTACACTGATAGGAAGGCGAGTGAAATTAAATGCAATTCTTTAAATGAATTTGTACGTTCTATATCTACTTATACAACTAAAATAAATTGTTTTGGAGCGTGGAAAGAAGACTGGAAAAATATAAGAGATAAGGATAAATACTCATATTTAAAATTAAGTCAGGAAGATTGGTTTTTTCAAGTGATTAAAAATAAAAATAAATGTATCTTATATGATAATAAGTATGCTGATGGTATTTTTTTTATAAGGAGCAAAAAAAATAGTTATAATTGGTTTCAGATTCATTTAGACAATTATTATAGAATTATGAAGCCTTATATTAATGCAGGTTTAATTTCTAAGGATACTTTTAAGTCAGATAAGAAAAATTTGTTTAAACATTTTATTCCAGAACTTAAAGCTATTTATATTTATCATGCTAAAGATTTTCCATATAGAACTGATGGTACGCTAGGACTCTTTCTTAAATATTACAAAAGTGAAAGTTATTTTTGGTTTTATTTTGTTATATTTCCTTTTCTTTTTATATTTTTTTCCTTTAAACGATTTTACAAGTATGTATTTAAGAGGACTCATGTATGAAAAGTGCAATAATTACGGGAGGAACTGGAGCTTTAGGCACTGCCCTTATAAATGAATTGGTAAATAATAACATAAAAGTTTTAGTCCTATGTAGGAAGAATTCAAGTAGAGAAGATAATATAATCAGTCATTATTTGGTTACTAAAGATTTCTGTAATTTAGATGAATTGGCTGATTATGAAGTAAACAATAAATATGATGTATTTTATCATTTGGGATGGGATGGAACAAGTGGTATAAGTAGAGATGATTTTTATCTACAAAATGAAAATGTCAAATTTTCTTTAGATGCTGTGGCTTTGGCAAAAAGAGCTGGGTGTTCTCTTTTTATTGGAGTTGGATCTCAGGCTGAATATGGCAGAGTAAGTAATATTTTGAAATCAAATACTCCTACATTTCCAGTTTCTGGTTATGGAATAGGTAAATTATCTGCATATTACATGACGTATTTTTATGCAAAAAAACTTGAGTTAAGGCATATTTGGGTAAGAGTTTTAAGTGTATTTGGAATAAATGATAATCCAAATAGTATGATTATATCCTTAGTTGGAATGTTAGTTAATAATAAAAAGCCTGAAATGACTAAGTGTGAACAGGTCTGGGATTATTTATACAGTAAGGATGCGGGGAGAGCTTTTAGGTTGATTGGAGAAAAAGGTGTCAGTGGTAAAGTATATGTGTTAGGTAGTGGTAAAAGTAGAATTTTAAAGGAATACGTAGAGTCTGTCAGAGATGTTTTGTTTTATGAGGGATTATGTCCCAAAACCGAAATATGTTTTGGGAAGAAACCTTATTATTCTGATCAGTCTATGTATTTAATGGCAGATATTAGCGATTTAAAATATGATACTGGATGGGAACCAAGGTTTTCTTTTGAAGAAGGGATCAGGGATTTGTGTTCTGATTTGGGCTATAAAACGATACGGAGTTAGATAATATGAAAGTGGTTCTTTTAGCTGGAGGATATGGAACACGTATTTCTGAAGAATCTCAATACAAGCCTAAGCCAATGATTGAGATAGGTGGATGGCCTATTTTATGGCATATAATGAAAGAATATTCATATTATGGTCATAATGAATTTATAATTTGTGCTGGTTATAAACAGCATATTATTAAGGAATGGTTTTCAAATTATTTTATTCGTAGTAGTGATGTGACATTTGACTATACAGGAAATAATGAAAATGTGAGTTTTCATAACAGCTGTTGTGAACCATGGAAAGTAACAATAGTTGATACTGGTTTAAATACCATGACTGGTGGAAGAATAAAAAGAATAAAAAAATATGTTGGGAATGAAATTTTTCTAATGACTTATGGAGATGGGGTGTGTGATGTAGATATAAATAAACTCATATCATTTCATTTAAATCATGGGAAAATGGCTACACTTACAGCTGTAAGACTGGTTCAGACTAAAGGTGTTTTGGATATAGCTGGAGATTATACTGTTAAGTCATTTAGAGAAAAAAACATTTCTGATGGTTCTTCTATTAATGCTGGCTACATGGTGCTTAATCCTGAAGTTTTTGATTTTATAAAAGATGACTTATGTGTTTTTGAAAAAGATATATTATCTGAACTAGCAGAAATGGGTCAGTTGATGTCTTATGTTCATGAAGGTTTCTGGCAGTGTATGGATAATAAGAGAGAAATGGATATACTGGAAAAATTACTGATTTCAGGCAATGCTCCATGGAAAAGGTGGGAATGAAGATGTTGGATTTATCATTTTTTTCAGGTAAAAGAATTTTTATTACTGGACATACAGGGTTTAAAGGTAGCTGGTTAAGTTTTATTTTAGTTCAGCTTGGAGCTAAGGTTACAGGTTTTTCTTTAGATTTCCCTACAAATCCTTCCCTTTTTAGTCTTATTAATCTTTCTAGAGATGTTAAGAGTATTAGGGGGGATATTAGAGACTTTAATCTTTTATCAAAAAGTATAGATGAAGCAGAGCCAGAGATAGTTATTCATATGGCTGCTCAACCTATTGTTAGATTAGGTTATAAGGATCCTGTAGGTACTTACAGTACAAATGTTATGGGGACTGTTAATATTTGTGAAAGTATTAGAAAAAGTAAAAGTATTAAATCATTTTTAAATGTTACTACTGATAAGGTCTATAAGAATAGTGGACAGCTAATATCTTATAAAGAAGATGCAGAGTTAGACGGTTATGATCCATACAGTAATTCTAAATCATGTTCTGAATTAGTTACTCATTCTTATAAATTATCATTTTTAGATGAAAGGCTTTCTGTCTCAACTGCACGTTCGGGGAATGTTATAGGAGGTGGAGATTTCTCTATTGATAGAATTATTCCTGACTGTATAAGAGCGGTAAAGAATGGTGAAGAAATAGAAGTAAGAAATCCAGATTCAATTAGACCATATCAACATGTTTTAGAACCTTTATATGCATATTTACTTATAGCGGAAAAACAATTTAAAGAAAAAAAATATGCTTCTTATTATAACGTGGGGCCTGATTATTCTGATTGTGTTACAACAAGAGAACTTGTTGATTTATTTGTTAAACATTGGGGTGATAATGCAAAATGGGTGGAAAGAAAAGATTTCGGTCCGCATGAGGATTCATTTTTAAGTTTGGATTGTTCAAAAATTAAAAAGAATCTTTTATGGAAACCTCAGTGGAACATTAGTATTTCAATGGAGAAAACTGTTCAGTGGTATAAAGCTTGGCTTTCCGGTGAAGATTTGAGATCTATTATGAAAAAACAGGTTAATGATTTTTTGGAGAATGCTAAATGAAGTGGGGTAGTGAAGCCGAGGCTAGGAATTATATAAAACAACTAGTTTCTCAGTATTATTATGATTTTAAAGTGAAAAAAGGTGTGTTTAAACACGGAGATAGAATTTCTTATGCTTCACGTGTTTATGATGAAAAAGAAATGATGTCATTAACCGATGCCATGTTGGATTTTTGGCTTACAACAGGACGTTTTTCTAAAAAATTTGAAGAAGATTTCTCATTATATTTAGGTGTAAAATATGCTCACTTGGTTAATTCTGGTTCTTCTGCTAATTTAGTTGCATTTATGGTCCTGACGTCTGATGAGCTTGGTGAACGACGTATAAAAAGAGGGGATGAAGTTATAACTGTTTCATGCGGATTTCCAACAACAGTAAGTCCTATTATAATTTATGGAGCAGTTCCTGTTTTTGTGGATATTACAATCCCTCAGTATAATATAGATGTATCAAAGTTAGAGAATGCATTAACTGATAAGACTAAAGCAGTTATGATAGCACATACGCTTGGTAATCCTTTTAATATTAAAGAAGTTAAAAATTTTTGTAACAGTCATAATTTATGGCTTATAGAAGATAATTGTGATGCATTAGGGAGTTTATACACACTAAATGGTATAACTAAATATACAGGTACTTGGGGAGATATAGGAACCAGTAGTTTTTATCCGCCACATCATATGACTATGGGTGAAGGTGGATGTGTCTATACTGATAATCCTGTTTTACACAGGTTAATTTTATCATTTAGAGATTGGGGAAGAGATTGTATTTGCCCTTCTGGTACTGATAATTTCTGTGGTAAACGTTTTAATGGTTGTTATGGAGAATTGCCTAAAAATTATGATCATAAATATGTTTATTCTCATTTTGGGTTTAATTTAAAAGCTACAGATATGCAAGCTGCTATAGGGTGTGAACAGCTTAAAAAACTTCCTGATTTTATAAAGAAGAGAAGACGTAATTGGAAAAGGCTTTATGATGCTTTAAAGCCATTAAATGATAGGATTATTTTACCTGAACCAGAGGAAAACAGTAATGTTTCTTGGTTTGGTTTTTTAATTTCCGTAAGAGATGAAAAGAACTTAAGTAGAGATAAAATTACTCAGTATTTGGAGGGAAAAAATATTCAGACCAGACTTTTGTTTTCAGGAAATTTAATTAAACATCCGTGTTTTGATTCTATTAGGAATACAGATTTATACAGAGTGTCTGGAACTTTAGAAAATACGGATTATGTTATGAAAAATTCATTTTGGATTGGTGTTTATCCTGATATGACAGATGACATGATAGATTACATGGTGCAGGTTGTTTCTGAGGTGGTAAGGAGCTAAAATATAAATGAAGTATAACTCATCTATCAGTAATAAGAAGTTAATTAAAGAACTTGAAAAATCTGCTATGGAGATAAGAATTAATCTTTTAAAACTTTGCAATCAAGAGGTTATACATATTGGAGGTGATTTATCAATCACAGATGTAATGACTGTTCTTTGGAAATATAAGATTAACTATAATTCTAAATTGCCAATGGATGAATCAAGGGATAGATTTGTTCTTTCGAAAGGTCATGCATCTGCATTATTAAGTTTTTGTCAAGCTTCTATAGGTTGCTTCTCAGTTGAAGAAATTTTTAAGGAGTATGCAAAAGATAAAGGAATTTTTCCTATGCATGCATGTAATTTATTGAATCCGTTTGTTGAAGTTTCTACAGGTAGTTTAGGTCACGGCATGCCAATTGCGTGTGGTATTGCGGCAGGATTAAAACTTAAAAATAATTTCTCTAGTCGTGTATATACATTAATGGGAGATGGGGAACAATCAGAAGGTTCAGTATGGGAAGCAGCATTAAATGCTTCTCATTATAAGTTAGGTAATTTGATTGTTATTATTGATAATAACGGTTTTGAAGCAGATGGTTCTATTGAAGAGATAACAAGTTTAAATAATTTAGCTGAAAAATATAGAGTATTTGGTTGGCGAGTAGATGAAATTAATGGTAATGATATAACAGAAATAGTAGATTTTTTTGATAATCTTCCTCCTGTTAATGGTGAGCAACCAATATGTCTTGTAGCCAAAACAATTAAAGGTAAAGGAATTAGCTTTATGGAAAATAATGTATGTTGGCATTCAGGAAAAATAAATGATAAACAATTAATTGATGGTATAACAGAATTAAAAGAGGCGTATAGAAAAATGAATTGACCCCAATTCATTGGAGCAGTTTTAAAAAGCTAGGTTGTTAATTTCCTGAAACCTACAGGAGAGAGGTAACCCAGCTTT
>CACYEI010000052.1 GCA_902773355.1 uncultured Spirochaetales bacterium | reverse complement strand
TTATAACTGCCTATTTCTTCATCTTTTACGTCTTCATAACTAATTGTGTACTCTTTTGGTTTAACACTGACTGTTAATTCCGTATTTAAAGCTGGCATAACAAAGTCAGAAATTGCATTGGATCCATTGCTAAATACGCCTTCTCCATTACTAGAATTCCACTTTTCAAATACATAAGCATAATTGATTCTTAAAGCTTTAACAGAAACTTTTTCTCCATACTTAAATGAGGCTTTGTTCCCTAAATTAGAACCATCAACCCATATTTCAAGGAAATCTATTTTCCCAGTGTTATTCACTAAACTTAAAGTATAACTACTAGCTTCCCAATGAGCATATAATGTATGATTACTCGGAATAAGCACTTCTGTATATTCAGAAACTCTATTACCTCCTGTTGAATCTGTAAACCACCCTAAAAATTTCCATCCATGTCTATTAGGGACTGGTAGTGAACCATAATAATCATTATACACTACTGTCTTTTCTTCTTCCTGACCTCCAAAATCAACTGTAGAATTACTTAATTGGGTATTCCCTTCCTCTATGAAAGCAGAAGCATTTCCATCAAAAGTTACAGTAGGATTCATGGCTTTCCACTGAGCATATAAAGTTACATCTGAACCATCAGTACTTAATTTGGAAACACTTCTTTCAGTTTTTGTATATAATTTATCTTCATAATCAATATCACCTGGATTTAAAGTCTCCTCTTTACTCCAGCCTAATAATTCATAACCTGTTTTTTCTAAATCAAATGGTAATGAAGAGATGTCATCATAACCTAAGATTATTCTACTATAAACAACATCACCATTTTTAAGGATAAGAGTATATGGACGAGAATCTATTAAAGATGAAATAGTAAAATTACTATTTGGCATTATAACAATTGCCTCACGTGTTTCAGTTGAATCATCGTTTTTATATTTTTTTTCTGAGTCATCCTTAATTTGATCTGGTTTATTCCAACCATTTTCTGATTTAAATAAAAACCCTAGTTCAGTAACCGCTCTTACATTAATCTCTTCTCCATATTTGACGCCACTTAAAGATTTAGAATATGAAGAACCTGTTGCGTCAGCTCTTGGGTTACCTTCTCTATCTAAAATATCAAGTTTTACACCTGAATTTCTATTAGAATTAAGAGTAAATGTATATTCTCTCTCTTCCCACTGAGCATATAAATTATGATCACTTTCAGAAATAGGCTTGCTTTCCCATGTTATAACCTGATCAGATGTAGGTGAATTATACCAACCTTTAAACTTCCAGCCATCTCTTGTAGGTAAAGGCAAACTTCCATACTGTTTAACATCTGGATCTATTTTTATAGATGATAAACCAATTCTTGCTTTAGATTCTCTTAAAAGTTCTGTACTTCCAATATTTTCATCTACATCTATCACAAAATTTACGGTAATTTTACCTTTCCCACTGGGTTCAGGACATGAAACAACAACTCCTAGAATTAACATTATCAAAAAACAAAGCCCTAATTTAACTCTAAATTTACTTTTCATTCTTAAACTCCTTATTAATCTTAAACTCCTTAATCAAAAAAATACCCAAAACTTCCATGCTATTTGTTAATAAAATGTTAAAATAAAATAAAAAATTTGTCAATTTACATTTTGTCATCACTTATCTTAAAGTTTAAATATCTTTTCAACAAACATATTACAATAAATTTATTTTTTTATAAATATGGTAATTTTATTGTCTTTTGATGATAAGGAAATAAAAGCTCCTGGAGTAAAACTACCTTTTAATATATCTACTGCCAAAGGATTTTCAATATAGTTCTGAATAGCCCTTCTAATTGGTCTGGCACCATAATCAGGATCAAAACCTTCTGAACTTATTAGAGAAAGAACACTATCATCCCAACTTAAATGTAAATCTTTTTCTTCAAGCCTTTCCTTAAGCTGTAAAAGCTGTAGATAAACAATCTTTTTAATCTGTTCACTTCCTAACGGATTAAAAACAATTATCTCATCTATTCTATTAATAAATTCAGGTTTAAATGTACTTTTTATAATATTTATAACGTTTTCTCTAGCAGTAAAAAAACCAGCTTCTCCAGCATTCAAAAGTTCTCTACTACCTAAATTACTTGTCATTATTATTATAGTATTTGTAAAATCAACAACTCTTCCTTGACCATCTGTCAACCTTCCATCATCCAAAACCTGAAGAAGTACATTAAACACATCTGGATGAGCTTTTTCTACCTCATCAAAAAGGATTACAGAATAAGGACGTCTTCTTACCACTTCTGTAAGCTGACCTCCCTGATCATACCCAACATATCCAGGAGGAGCACCAATTAATCTGCTAACTGAATGCTTCTCCATATATTCAGACATATCTATTCTGGTTAAAGCTTTAGGATCATCAAATAAAAATGATGCTAAAACTTTTGCTAACTCTGTCTTTCCTACACCTGTTGGACCAGCAAATAAAAAAGAGCCCAAAGGTCTATTTTTGTCACCTATACCTGTTTTATTTCTTCTTATTGCATTAGCTACGGCTTTTATAGCATCATCCTGACCTATAACTCTGCTACTTAATATATCTTCCAAATTTATGTATTTCTGAAGTTCAGATCCCTGAAGTTTACTTACAGGGATTCCAGTCCATGAAGAAATAATTTTTTCCACATCTTCTCTGCCAACTTCTTCCCTAAGTAACTTATTCTCTCCCTGAACCTCTTTAAGTCTTTCCTGCATTACTTCTATTTCTTTCATAATGTTAGGAATCTCTCCATGCATAATCTGTGCAGCTCTATTTAAATTTCCTTCTCTTTCAGAAATTATTTCTTCTTTTTTCAAATTCTCCAGCTGACTTTTTTTATTTCTTATCTCCTCAATAGCTTTTCTCTCATTCTCCCAGCGCAGATGCATAACATCTCTTTCACTTTTCAAATCTGAAAGCTCTTCATTTATTTTATTAAGTCGGCTTTTGGACATTTCATCATCTTCTTTACTTAATGCCTGCTGCTCAATTTTTAATTTTAGAATCTTTCTTTCAATCTTATCCAATTCTACTGGCTGACTCTCAATCTCCATCTTTAGCTGAGAAGCAGCCTCATCTATCAAATCTATAGCTTTATCTGGTAAAAACCTATTTGTAATATATCTGTTACTCAATGTTACGGCACTGACTATAGCATCATCTGTTATTCTTACTCCATGATGAATTTCATAACTATCCTTCAAACCTCTGAGTATGGCTATAGTGTCTTCTACATTTGGCTCTGATACATAAACAACTTGAAATCTCCTTTCTAAAGCCTTATCTTTTTCTATATATTTTCTGTATTCATCTAATGTAGTTGCACCTATAGCATGAAGCTCCCCTCTAGCTAAAGCTGGTTTAATTAAGTTTGATGCATCTGTAGAACCTTCTGCCGCACCAGCACCAACTATAGTATGGAGCTCATCTATAAACAGTATTATTTTACCGTTACTGTTAGTCACAGCGGTAACCACTGCCTTTAACCTTTCTTCAAATTCACCTCTGTACTTAGCCCCAGCCACTAACGCTCCCATATCTAAGGAAAGCAGTTTCTTTTCCTTTAAAGAATCAGGCACATCTCCACTGACTATTCTTTGAGCCAAACCTTCTGCTATAGCAGTTTTACCTACACCAGGTTCTCCTATCAGCACAGGGTTATTCTTAGTTTTCCTAGATAAAACCTGCATAACCCTACGTATTTCCTCATCTCTACCTATAACTGGATCCATCTTTCCTGATGTAGCTAATGCAGTTAAATCCCTACAATATTTTTCTAATGCCTGATACTTACTTTCTGCATCATTTGATGTTACTCTTTCATTTCCTCTAATACTTAAAAGAGCGGACATAAGTTTTTCTCTATTAATGCCATATTTATTTAGCAGTTTTTCAACCTCATCCCCGCCAGTCAAAAAAGCTAAGATAACATGCTCATTTGCTACATATTCATCTTTAAAACCATCTGCCTCAGTTTGTGCCTTAGTTAATGTATCATATAAGGTTCTAGACATTCCTACTCTACCAGCTGAGCCATAGAATTTAGGTAATTTATCAGCCAGGTTTTTTACTTCACTTTTAAGCGTTTGTGTGTTTATACCCAGTTTCTCAAACAAAGGAACTGCTATCCCGTCCTCCTGATTAAGCATGCTGGCTAAAATATGTTCATTAGTTATTTCAGGATTATTATTAGCCTCTGCCAGGTTTTGTGCACCTTGTAAGGCTTCCTGCAGTTTTATAGTAAATTTATCAAAATTCATACTAAACCCCCACTTTATCTTTTTTCATAATTTAACAATAAATTTACTAAACGTCATTTGTGAAGAAAAAGGAACTAAACACTGTAAGATTTATCTAATTCCTTAAGTTCATTAAACGTATCTATCTCTACTACGTCATCAGAACAACACTCTCTAATTCTGATTTTAAAATCATTCAAATAATATTCAAGTGGTACCTGATCCCAATAGCGTTCCTTCCCACCTGGAGCATCAAATACTTTTTGAACACATTTCCCAAGTAAATTTCCATCTTCCTTATTCCAATATGAAATTCCCACCATTTTAAAACAATTCTCTCCACCAATTGACATCTTGTTAATAATCTGATTTTTAACATAAAAGCACCAATCATCAGTACGCTTTACAGGAATGCCAAGATAATTTGTATAATACTGATATTTTTTAATTAGCAATTTATTATAAAGAAGAAGATCTGCTTCTATAACATATGAATTTTCTAATAAATCTTTTGAACATACTATAGAAGAAATATTATTTGCTTCATTATACATTACATTCTCAATAAACTTTATATTTGGATATGAATAAAGCAACTGATCAAACTGTTCACCAAGGTAACCTCTAACAATATACACCTCATTAATTTCTGAATCTTTTAAAGCATCCAAACATGAATCAATAATCCGTTTACCTTTTACTCTTACTAATGGCTTTGGAGTGTTTAGCGTAATAGGAACTAAACGAGAACCAAAACCAGCTGCAATTATAACAGCTCTTTTAACATGGTATTTTTCCATAACCTCATAACCTTTATCCGTTATGACATCAGAAGAAACCAAGTCTAAATCAATTAATTCTTTAAGTATAGTATTAACAGTACCTAAGGAATAAGACGTTAAATTAGACAATTCTCTTTGAGTTATTTTTTTTGCCTGATTATTTATTAAACATTCTAGTATGTCAAACTGATTTTTTTTAAGCATTTTCAAATCCTCTTTTCTTAAATAAAGAAAAAATAAATTTCATAATAAGATTTACACTTAGAATTAATAACGCAACTGTTGCTGCACATTCCATCATATTATATGACTCAAATTGATTAATTAAGAGTGAAACTGGTTTATTATCAGAT
The DNA here is from genome assembly GCA_902773355.1 of uncultured Spirochaetales bacterium. Lineage (GTDB taxonomy): Bacteria > Spirochaetota > Spirochaetia > Sphaerochaetales > Sphaerochaetaceae > CACYEI01. Next base: position 8,258 of record CACYEI010000052.1, on the reverse strand, counting down.
ATAGCTAAAAAAGAAACAGCAGAAATGGTCATCATGGAATTAACAAAAAAATATGAAAGCATTTCTAAAATTGTCCTTCTACTCTGAGGTATAATCACATCTTTAAATATTCTAACCTTACTTACTCCCATAATAGAGCCTACATCTTCTAAATTATTATTTATTTTTCCAAAGGCATTATAGATCATAAGATAAGGAGAAGAAAAAAAATGAACTGCATTAACCATGATTAGAATTACCAATGTCCCGTAAAAAAATGTATGTTTAAACGTTATTACGTATGACAAACCCAAAACTAAACCTGGGATAGATAAACTAATAATAGACATAAGATGAAGTGTCTTTGAGAACAAACCCTTTAATCTAGCCGTAAAATAAGCTGTAATTATAGAAACAGAAACACCTGCTATTGATGTTAAAGTTGAAATTATAACTGAATTTAAAAGAAATTTACCTCCATTCTTAGAAAATGTATTTTTAAAATGGTTAAAGGTAAAAGTCATATCTGTAGGGTAAGTCTTAGCAAATGCCTGAACACAAAATGATACTATTACTAAAAGAACAAAACCTGATGTTAAAAATAAAACAATATATGCAAAAATATTTTTATTACTATGTTGCTTCATTGATTTCACAATATAAGAAGAATTAGCTCTATCTTTATTAAAAAAATCAAAAAGAAAAGCCATTAATGCTGGAGCTAAAAGAAAAAGACCAACTACACTTCCAGATGCATAATCAAGCTGACCTATAGCATCTTCATAAAGAAGAACAGGTAATGTTTTAAATTTTCCGCCAACAGACAAAGGAACACCATAATCAGTAACTATAAGAGTAAATACAGTGAATAAGACAGAAATTAAAGGTTTTCTTAAGTATGGAAATGTGATTGAAGAGAATTGATTAATTTTAGATAATCCCAAAACTTCTGCAGCTTCATAAGGAGTCTGATCTTCATATTTTAATATATCAGATAGCATTATAAACCCCACAGGGAATGAATACAAAACAGAACCAATCACTACTCCCCAAAATCCATAGATGGAAGATGAACCCAAAAACAATCTTGTAATAATACCATTATTTCCAAATAAAATAATTAACCCCATACCGTGTGATACAGAGGGGATTAACATAGGAAGGCAAATTAAAACTAAAAAAAACTTTTTTAATCTAATATTTGTTCTATTTATAGACCATGCTAAAGCATAAGCTAGAGCCACAGATATTAGAGTGGAAATTATAGTAGAAGTTAATGAATTAATCAAAGAAGAAGAAAAAAGATTGCTACTTATAACATTTTTAAAGGTTTTTATGTCTATATAAGAAAACATCATAACTATAGGTAAAAGAACACAGTAAAGTAAAATAACCAATAAAAGTAATTTACTTATGTTTAATTTATTTATTTTAATTATCTTCATTTCTCAAACCTATAAAACTTAGATAATGATTCTATTTTATATTTCAAATTATCAACAACAAAATCCTGAATATATTGGTTTACTGGTTTTAAAATAATTTCTTCAGGACTTCCTATTTGGACAGATACTGATTCATCCATCACTAATATCTTATCTGACATAGAGAAAGCTTCTTCTTGATCATGTGTTATATATATTATACTTGTGTTAAAAGTACTTTGAATCTGCTTTATTTCTTTTCTAAGAGAAAGCCTAGTACTAGCATCTAATGCTGACATAGGTTCATCAAAAAGTATAATATCTGGTTTTAAAGCTAAAGTTCTAGCTATAGCCACCCTCTGTTGTTGACCACCAGACAATCTATAAGGCTTAACATCAACATAATTCAACAAACCAACTTCCTTAATCATACTTAATGCAGTATCCCTAGAATTTTTCTTAGTTTCTTTTTTTATCTTTAATGCATATTCCACATTTTGTAAAACAGTCATATTTTCAAAAAGTGCATAATTCTGAAATACAAAACCCATTCCTCTCTCAGAAGGAGGCATATTTGTTATATCTAAGCCATTTTTTAAAATACTACCTGTTGTGGGTTTCTCTAATCCTATAATCATTCTGATTAAGGTAGTTTTACCGCATCCTGATGGACCTAATATAGATAAAAATTCTCCTTTATTTACAGTAAAAGATACATTATCTACTGCTGGTTTTTTATCAGGATTATCTAAGTCAAATACTTTAGATAAATTTTTTATTTCAAGCATTAATACATCCATTTAGAAAGATGTTTTTCTTTAGTATCAAGATTATTTCCTGTCATGTCTGCATATTTAATATTATCAGGAAAATTGTCTATTAAATATTTTTTATCTTTTAATACTGTTTCAGGATAATAAAGAGAATTTGACTCATCTGTATAATAAGCTTCTAGATAATCCATAACATCTTTCACAGCTTTTCTATCTTTCTTCCCTTTAACTATGGCATTCCCATAAACGCTGAATGGAGAACCTTCTTTAAAAAATATTATGCTTATTTCATCATTTCCTTCATTAATCTTAGTTACAGCCTGTGATGTCATTCCAAAACCAACAGCCACTTCTCTGTTTACAACTGAGTTAACAGGTCCTGAACCTGATGTAGTATATGATAAAATGTTAGGTGTGAGTTTTTCAAAATAATCCAAAGCCCTTTCTTCTCCCCAAGCTTTTATTAAAGAATAATAAAACATATAACCTGTGCTAGATGATTTAGGAGAAGGCATAGAAATTAAACCTTTATATTCAGGAGCTAAAAGATCAGAATATGAAGTTGGCACTTTAAGTCCTCTTGAAGACAACACAGAACGATTTATTATAATTCCGCCACCAGTTTTTATGGTAGGTACGGAATAATCTCTTAAAGAATCTACTAGTGTATCATCTAAGTATTTAGAGAGGTCATAATCTCCTTTTATAGAATCAAGTACACCTTTTTGTGCCATCTTTTCCAAATATCCATAATCTTCATCATACACAATATCACAATCAGAGCTACCACCCTCTTCTATAATTTTAGCAGCTATATTACTTGTTGACATATATTCAATGACTATATTGTAATCTGAAAATTCTCTACTCAAACATTCCTGTAAATGTTTTATGTTAAAATCCTCAGTTGATGTATAAATAACTACCTTCTCCTTTGATTTTGAACATGATAAAACAACAAAAGATAATAAAAATAAAACACATAAAACAATTATTCTATTTTTCAATTTTTTCATATTAAACTCCAAATTGAACGTAATGATATACATAATTATCAAATTTTAACATAATTTTGTTCAAAAATAAAAATAGATTAACAAATATTGTACAAAAATTTATTTTATGTACAAGCAATAAATAGAAAATTAGTTTTTTTATTTAATATCTATCCAATATCTTTCCAAGTTATCATCTTCTGCAGAATTAGTATTTTCTTTTTTTCCACCGTTACGAATAATTGTTTTTTTTGAAGCAATATTGTTTTTATTACAAATTATAAGAACTTTATTTATTCCCATTTTTTTACACTCAAGTAAAGATAATCTTATTATTTCTGTACCAAAGCCTTTTCCCCTCTCTGACGGTCTGATTCCATCTCCAATATGCCCACCAGACTTTAATAAACTTTCCGTAAGAAAATGTCTAATATTTACAGCACCTACAAAGATATTTCTTTTAGTATCTAATGCAAAAAATGTTGAATCTGGCACAAATGTTCCATCAAATTCTTTTATTTCCAGATTATTTAAATAGTTATCAAAATCTTTGTAATCATTTTTAAATATTGCATAAGATATCTTATCATATTCTCAGCCATTACCATAACTAGTCCATTCTTCCATCATTTCAAATAGTAGTTCTTTATATTCTTCAGATAATTTGACTAATTTTATTTTGTCTTTTGACATTTTTTCTTTCTTTACTTCATCTAACATATAACCATAACCTCACATCATATTAAAAAACCTTACTTAGTTATTTATTTACGCTTAATAATATAAGTCTTATTTCAAGATATCTACTTAAATTGAAATAAAGATAAGTTTATCTCTTTTTTATTTCAACTTATAACAATGGATTACCTAATTATTTTCTAAATATAATGAAATAAATATAATGAAAATATAATACGTTATTCTTGCAAATTTTATGATTATCACAAATAATTTGAAAATAAAATACTTGCCTTTCTCAAGAGATCCTTTAATTATTTCACTTTTGTAACATGGCAGAAAACATCACCTTAATGAGAATTGAATAATTATTTGAAATTGATTTTTTTCTTATAATGCTTAAAATCTTAAACTTACATTATGTTATATAAATTTGAGGTCTTTAATGCTTTATGATTTAATTATTTCTCCTATAGAACTTATTGTAGAGTATATATTCAAATTTTCTATTTCAAAATTTGAGAATTTTGGAGTGATTGGTGCTATACTTGCTGTAAGCATAGGCATAAACCTGCTGGCACTTCCACTGTATAATATAGCAGATAAGCTACAAGAAAAAGAAAGAATAGCTACAAAGAAACTAGAGCCCAGAGTCAAAAGAATAAAAAAGGCCTTTAAGGGAAATGAGCAATTCATGATGCTAAACACATATTATAGGCAAAACAACTACAGCCCTTTTTACGTACTTAGAGGCTCTTTATCAATACTACTTGAAATACCATTTTTTATAGCAGCGTACCACTTTTTAAGTCACTGCACAGCTTTAAATAATGCATCATTTCTAATTCTTAAAGACCTTGGTTCTCCTGATGCCTTACTTTCCCTAGGTAGCATAACAGTTAATATTCTTCCCATTATCATGACTCTGATAAATGTGCTTTCTGGTATGATTTATACAAAAGGCTCTACTGCCAGGGAAAAGATACAGCTTTATGTAGTAGCCCTTGTATTCTTGGTTCTGCTATATAACTCTCCAAGCGGGCTTGTAGTTTACTGGATCTTTAATAATATTTTTTCACTTTTGAAAAATATAGTAATGAAAACCAAACATCCAGGAAAAATATTACATGGGGCAGTAAGTGCCATGTTAATAGTTATCTGCATCTATTTTATTAAAAACTCCCAAATAATTCTATGGAAAAAGCTTATTTTACTTTCTTTTTCACTAGTAATCACATTATTTCCTTATGTGTTTTCATATGTAAAAAATAATTTTATAAAACCCAATCATAATTTAGATTACAAAATAATAGACAATTCTCTAATAAAAGAAAAATCTAATAAAAATTATTTTCTAATGGTATTTTTTAGTGGCTTAGCCTTAGCTCTGCTAACAGGATTTCTTCTCCCTGCCAGTACCATAGCCACAAGCCCATCCGAATTCTCATATCTAGGAAACACAGATTCACCTTTAACATATATAGGAAATTCTTTCTGCTTTTTCATTGGTATGTTTATCTTATGGCCTTTAGTAATCTATTTCATGGTTAATAATAAAATAAAAAAAATAATGGGTCTGGTTTTATTTTCTTTTTTACTAATTTGTCTATCAAATGCCTACATTTTTAAATCAGATTACGGAATACTTTCAAATATATTTTCCATTTCTAATATTGGAAAAATATCCTTATTTTCTTGGACTTATCCTGTATCTATAGTTTCCTATATTCTAATTATTATACTTTCAGGAATTATATATAAAAAAAATTCAAGAATCCTAATCTATGTAACTTTAATTTTAAGCTTGGCTATGTTATCACTTGGAATTAGTAAAATTATATCCATACAGAATACATTCAAAGAATTAACCCCTAGTGAATCTGGTAGTGCATCTGGTAAAATAGACACTTATTACAGTTTATCTAAAGATAAGGAAAATGTTTTAGTCATATTTTTAGATAGAGCTATAGGTGTTCTTGCACCACAGATATTTAATGAATTCCCTGAAATAAAAGAACAGTTTGACGGCTTTGTTTTCTATCCAAATACAGTTAGTTTCAGTAGTGCAACATTAGAAGGTTCTCCTCCTATGCTGGGTGGATATGAATACACTGTGGAGAATATGAATATTAGATTAAATGAACTTATGAGAAAAAAGCATAATGAAGCACTGTTAGTCATGCCTGTTCTGTTTGAGAATGCTGGCTTTAATGTCAACATTACAAATCCATCATGGGTAAACTATCATGCGTCAGGAGATTTAAGCATATATAAAGATTATCCGCAGATGAATGTTTCACAAATAAAAGGAAGATATTATGATAAATTTGCTATAGAAACGGGGGCTCTTAATATAGAATTAGATGAATTTTCAAAAAAAGGATTCATAGACTTTTCCATACTACAGTGCCTACCTCCATTTTTAAGATCTATTATATATAACAATTGCAGAAGAATTCCTATAGAATCTGAAGCTATATTATTTTTTGAACAGTTGTCAGATTTATATTATTTAAGAGAAATGACAAATTTTTCTTCTGATAAACCTACATATACTTTTATAGGAAATGATACCACTCATGATATAGATTCTATGAGAACCATACTAAATGATGATTATGTAACAGCTTCAGAAAAACAAACATCTGATGCTACATTCATGCATTACCAGGCTAATGTTGCAGCGTATAAACAGTTAGGAAAATATTTTGATTATTTGAGGGATAATGATGTTTATGATAACACTAGAATCATAATAGTATCTGATCATGGAAGAGGAATAGGATTCAATGATTTAGATAATAGAATTACAACATATAACGCACTGCTAATGGAAAAAGATTTTAATTCCTACGGAGATATCAAAATAGATGAATCATTCATGACTAATGCTGATACATTATTTTTAGCTAAAAAAAATTTGCCAATATCAGACATTAATCCCTTTACAAAAAATAAATTTACCCAAGATAAAAATAACGGCGTTAATATCTTTGTTTGTTATGACTCTAATGCCGAGAATTTCAGGAATAAAAATACCATTAATCTTAATAAACAAACTGCATGGCATGTATCAGATAATATCTTTAATCTTTCAAACTGGATTCCATTTACAGAATGGGAAAAAACACAGGAGGTTAAATAATGTATAGTTATATAGATCCTGGCACAGGTTCCATGCTTTTATCTCTTTTCATAGGTATAGCTGCCGCCGCAGTATTTGGAATAAGAGCACTCATAATTAAACTTCAGTTTATATTTTCTGGTGGTAAAGCAAATTCTAAACTTGACTCTAAAAACATACCTTATGTCATTTACAGTGATCATAAGAGATACTGGAATGTCTTTAAACCTATCTGTAATGAATTTGAAAAAAGAAAAATTAATCTAGTCTTCTATACATCCAGCCCAGATGATCCAGCGTTATCAGAAAAATATAATTATGTCAGCTGTTCATACATAGGAGAAGGTAATAAAGCATTTGTTAAACTGAACATGCTTCATGCAGATATTCTAATTTCAACTACACCAGGCTTAGATGTTTATCAGTGGAAAAGAAGCCGTTATGTAAAATATTATATACATATTCCACACTCTGCAGATGACTTAGCAGCATATAGAATGTTTGGCTTAGATTACTATGATGCAGTACTTACCAGTGGTCAGAATCAAGTAGATTTAATAAAAAAAATAGAAGAATTAAGACCTTCTATAAAACGTAAAGATATTGTTACCATAGGTTCAATACCACTAGATAACCTGAAAGAAAAATATGAAAGAAATAATGTTGTTTTAGATGTAAATGGCAAAATAGAAAAGCATGATTATTGTGAAAGTCAGTTGGAGAAAACAGTCTTACTGGCACCAAGCTGGGGGAAAAGCAGTATTCTATCCAAATATGGGGAAAAAATAATAAATTCTTTACTTGAAACATCATACCATATAATAGTCAGGCCTCACCCTCAAACTGTAGTATCAGAAAAAGACATATTAGATCCATTAAAGGAAAAATTTCCTAACATAGAATGGAATTTTGATAATGATAATTTTAATGTCTTAAACAGAGCTGATATCATGATTTCAGATTTCTCAGGTGTCATGCTAGATTTCATCTGCATATTTAATAAACCCATTATCTACGCAGACACCAGTTTTAACACTCTTCCCTATGATGCAGACTGGCTTTCTGAACCCATGTGGGAATTTAAAATACTTCCTGAAGTAGGAACACCTTTAGAAGAAAAAGATTTTTCAAATCTTAAAGAAGTTATAGATAACACACTAAACAGTGAAAAATTAAGTCTTGGTAGAGAAAAAGTACGTAGTGAATGTTACGCAAATGTAGGGGAAAGCGTAATAAATGCGGTAGAATACATACTAAACAAAGAGAAAGAACTTAATACAATCTC
>CACYEI010000051.1 GCA_902773355.1 uncultured Spirochaetales bacterium | reverse complement strand
TAATGTTATAATGTGTAATGACTAGAATATCTAAAAAAAATAAAGCATAATTAGGCTGGCTAATAAGCCAGCCTTTTTATAATGGTTTTTATAATAAAGAAAAAAATAGATTATTTAATGAGATTATTTATTTAAATGAAGATTATTTTAATGAGATTAGATAAGGACAGTATTTAGGAAATGCCAAATAAAAGAGATTATTATGAAGTTTTAGGAGTGTCTAAAACAGCGAGTCAGGAAGAAATAAAGAAAGCTTACAGACATCTAGCTGTTCAAAATCACCCAGATAAAAATCCAGGAGATAAAGCTGCAGAAGAAAGATTTAAGGAAGCTACAGAGGCTTATGAGGTACTTGGAGATGAAAAAAAGCGTAAGGCTTATGACCAATTTGGTTTTGCTGGTGTAGATGGACAGACTGGTGGCTACAGTAGGGCATATGCAGATTTTGGAGATCTGTTTAGTGGCGGTTTAGGAAGTTTTTTTGATGATTTATTTGGTTTTGGTAGATTTGGAGGCAGGGCTTCTTCTAGTAGAAGATCTAGTTCTGTAGGCCAAAGTATAAGAATTCATACTGAAGTCAGTCTTCAAAATATAACACAGGATTATAAGCAACAGCTTACATATGTTCATCAGGTTGTATGTGAAGCATGCCATGGAACTGGTTCAAAAAGCGGAAGTAATAGTAAGACTGCTTGCAGAACCTGTGGGGGCTCTGGTCAGATACACCAGTCTTCCGGTTTCTTTTCTGTCAGTAGGACTTGCCCTGATTGTGGAGGTGAAGGTTATGTAATTTCTGATCCATGCCCTCAATGCAAAGGACTTGGGACTGTTAGAAAAAATCAGATTTTAAATGTTATGATACCAGCAGGGATTGAAGATGGAACAGATGTTGTCCTTCCTCAAATGGGAAATGCAGTAAGAAATGGTTCAACTCCTGGTGATCTATATATTAGGGTTTCAGTCAGACCTGATAGATATTTTATCAGGCAGGGAAGTAATCTATATGTGCAAATTCCTGTTTCTATAACGCAGGCAGCATTAGGCCTTACAATTAAAATTCAAAATTTATCAGGAAAAACAATAGATGTAGATATTCCTGGTGGAAGTCAAAATGGCCAGCTTGTCAGAGTAAAAGGTGAAGGACTTCCTAGATTTAAAGATACCAATTATAGAGGAGATTTATTTATAAAACTTCAGATTGAAACTCCCAGAAGATTAAATTCTAAAGCAAAACAGATAATGAAGGAACTTTCGGATGCATTAGGTGAAAATGAAACTCCAAAGCCAGTAGAATTTACTCAGGTATAAAGTATAATTTATATATTATTTTTTATCTTATACTATCTTGGTTATACTATCTTAGGAAAAAAATTATTTGGCAATAAAATTATTTAGGGAAAAATTATTTAGGAAAAAACATGGGTATAAAAATTACGGGTGTTCATGCTATAGAAGAAGCTTTGAAGGATATTTCATACGGCTCTACACTTTATGTTATAAGAGGAGAAAAAAGGAATATTAATTTAGAAAAGCTAGCATTATCTACAGGTAGGACTGTTGTTAAAAAAGTAACAGAAGAACAGTTAAATAAAATTTCAGGTAGTAGTTCTCATAGAGGTGCTGTTTTAGACTGCGGAGCTTCAAATTCAACTTTTAAAGGTGGAAAACTAAAGGAAATTAAAGTTCCTGATTTTATTTCAATATTAAAGGAAAACGAGAATTATTTAGTTTTAGCATTGGATAGTATTACTGATCCGTATAATTTAGGTGCTATTTTAAGAAGTGCAGATCAGTTTTCTGCAGATCTTATTCTGATTCCTGAAAGAAGAAGTGCCAGTGTAAATGAGACAGTAATCAGGGTGTCTTCTGGTTCTGCTCAATATGTTTATATTTCTTATGTTGTTAATTTAGCAAATGAGCTTGAGAATTTTAAAAAGCATGGATTTTGGATTTATGGTGCAGATATGAATGGTTCTAATTCTTATACTTCAGATTTTTCTAAAAAAAGTGTTATAGTAATGGGAAGTGAAGGTACGGGGATACGGCCTTTAGTAAAATCTAAATGTGATTTTATGGTTTCTATTCCTATGTATGGACATATAGATTCGTTAAATGTATCGGTTTCAGCAGGTATAATGATGTATGAGTACAGGAGAAAATATACAAAATAATTTGGTTATTAAACAAGAAAACATTAAACAAAAAGACATTAAACAAGAAAACAATGATCAAAAAAATATTAAACAAGAAAATATTGAACAGGAAGATGTGTTTCAAATAGATGTTAGGGATTTGGTTCATTCTTTCAAACCAGATTTAAAATTACCATTTTTTATTTACTCATATTTAAACAGAATTCTTCATGTAAAGAAATTAAACCAAATTCATACTGAATCAGCTAGAAAAGGTGGAACTATTGAAGATTTCTTAAGTACTTTTGTAGAAATCTGTGATTTTGACTTTACCATAACAGGACCTGGATATGAAGAATTGAAACAGCAGAAAGGACAGTTTCTAGTAGCTTCTAATCATCCATATGGAGGCAGTGAGGCCATATCTATTATGAATAACCTTATTTCATATCATAAAGACCTAAAATTAGTAGCTCAATCTTTTTTAGTCTATTTAGCACCAGAATTAAAAAAGTGCTCAGTTTTTAATAGGAATTCTTTGTCATCATTTTTGGAAGCAGTTAGAGAAAAAAAACCTATAATGATTTACCCAGCAGGCTTTTGTTCCAGAATGTTAAGTAATAAAGTTATTTTTGATTATGATTGGAAGTCAACATTTATAAAAATAGTAATTAGAAATAAGATTCCTTTATATGTTGTTTATGTAGATGGTCATGTATCTAACCATGTAATTAACTGGACTAGATTTAGAAATTTTTTTCACATTAAAACAAATGTAGAACTTATATATCTTATAGATGAAATGATTAAATCTGGAGGTAAGGCACATAAAATGGTAGTTTCCAAACCAATTAATCCTGAAGTTTTTACACCAGATGTTTCATATGAAGAATGGGCTGCCAGAATAAGGCAGTACTGTTATTTTTTATCAAAAGATCCAAACTTGGAATTTAATCCCGAATTAAAGGCTGATTTTTCTATTCTGCCATTGAAATAAAAAATTTATTTCCAATATCTTCTCTATACCATATTCCACCTTCCAGTTCAACGCTACCTATTGCGCTGTATGCGTTGTAGTTTGCTTTGATTATATTTGTTGAAATTCCAACTACTGTAGCAATTCTGCCACCAGTATTTACTATTTTATTATCTTTGTTGTTTATGGTATTAATGGCTCCATAAAAGATATATGGGAAACCCGTAATATGAGAAGTATTATACTTTGGATGAGCTAATTTTACCTTGCATTTTGTTTTTGTATTGGTAGGGTAGCCTTCTGCCGCTAGAACTACTGCTACTGTGCTGTCATTAGTTGTATCTAACTTGATAGAAGAAAGTTTGTTTTCTTCTATTGCGTTAACAATATCAACCAAGTCATTGTTAATTAATGGTACAAATGATTCCGTAGCTGGATCATTTAATCTTACATGATAGTCTACTAAATATGGTTGATCATCTTTTAGTATTATTGAAAAAGTAAGAACTCCCTTATAGAAAAGATTGTTTTCCTGCATTCCTTTTAGTGTGGGTTTTATAATTTCATTTCTTATTTTTTGTTTTATTTTATCATCAAGAGGGACTGGACATACTGCCCCCATTCCACCTGTTATAATATCTTCTTTCCCATGTTCTTTCTTAGTATACTCAGAGCAGATGGGTAGAATTAAATATCCTTTTTTATCTAAAAGCAAAGTTAGTGTTATGGAAATACCTTTAATAAAATCTTCCACTATAACGGAACTGCTTTTCAAATGTTTTTTTGTTGCTTCAAGTAAAGTAGCTTTATTGTCTGAAATGACAATAATTTTAGATGGAGAAATATTATTAGGCTTTAAAACAAAAAATTTATTTTTATTGGTATCAAGAAATGCTTCAAGCTCTAATAAATTGTCAAAGACATGATAATCAGGCATGGGAATATTGTATTTTTTAGCAAATTCCCTTGAAAATTTTTTATCATCTTCAAATTTTAATGCATAACTTGGGGTACCGAAAACAGACAATCCGTTTTTTATTAAGAAATCTGGTATCCCTGCTACAAGAGGAGTTTCTGTCCCAATAAAAACATAGTTAATATCATATTTTTTACATGCATTTAAAATCTGTTCTTTATCCTGTAAATCTATATCTGGAAGATTAGTAGCAAATGCACTAGTCCCAGGATTCCCTGGAGCAATAAATAAATTTTCAATCTTTCTACTTTTTGAGAACCACCAAGCTATGGCACTGTCTTTAGCACCTGAACCTAAAATTAAGACTTTCATCTTTTTATTCCCCATGTTTTAAGAATTGGTATCTTAAATTAACCGCCAGTTATAATATATAATAATTATTAAAAATAAAAGACAATATAAATAAAAGACAATTCTCTCATGGTCTTTTTATTATCTTTTTTATAAGAGATAGAGGGCGGAAAATGAAACTAATAAAAACAGTTGATGCTGTAGGTCAGATTATTTGTCATGATATAACTCAAATTATACCAAATGAATTTAAAGGACCCAGATTTAAAAAAGGGCATATTGTTACAGAAGAAGATATTCCTGTACTTTTATCTATGGGAAAGGATAATTTGTTTATTCTAGAAAATGATGATAGTTTTTACCATGAAGATGAAGCAGCAGGTATTCTGGCTGATCTTTTTCAAGGAGCAAATCTTCACCAAAGTGAAGTTAAAGAAGGTAAAATAGAACTAATATCGGATACTAACGGTTTGCTTATTATAGATAAACAGCGTTTAAATAAAATTAATCAGCTTAAAGACATAATGTTAGCTACTCTTCCCAGTGGTTTTGAGGTAAATAAGGGTGAGCGTGTGGCAGGGACTAGAGTTATTCCACTGATAATAAAAAAAGATAGAATATCTCTAGTTAAACAGATTGTAGATTCAAATCCACTCATAAACGTTTTTGCGTTTAAACGTAAAAAATATAGTGTTATTACTACTGGAAATGAAGTCTATTATGAACGAATAGAAGACAAATTTACTCCGGTAATAAAAAATAAACTATCACATTATGGATGTGAAATGAAAGACCATGTAATTACAGATGATAATGTAGAAAATATAAAAAATTCAATTAAATCAATTCTCTCTAAAGATGATGTAGATATGGTAATATGCACAGGTGGAATGAGCGTGGATCCGGATGATAAAACCCCACTGGCTATTAAAGAATCAGGTGTAAATATAGTTTCATATGGTGCCCCAGTCCTTCCTGGAGCCATGTTTCTTATAGGTTACTTAGGGAAAAAAGTGATATGTGGTTTACCTGGTTGTGTAATGTATTCAAAACGAACAATTTTTGATCTACTACTTCCTTATATTTTGACAGATAATACTATCACATCAGACTTAGTTTATTCGTTAGGAAATGGAGGTTTATGTAGAAACTGTAATATATGTCATTTCCCAAACTGTTCATTTGGAAAGGCGGGCATATGAGTTATTCAGCTGCTGTGCTTACAGTTTCAGACAGATCATATAAAAAAATCAGAGAAGATTTGAGTGGGAAAACACTGGTTAATCTATTGAAAAATGACGGCTTTAACGTAACCTATGATATTGTTCCAGATGAATCAAAAATGATTAAGAATAAGTTAAAATTTTTTTGTAAAAAGAAAATAACGCTAATTCTAACTACTGGTGGAACAGGGCTAGCAGTTAGGGATGTAACCACAGAAGCTACATTAGATATATCTGAAAAAAACGTTTATGGCCTTAGCGAATATTTAAGAATTCAAAGTATGAAATTAACTCCATTTGCATGCCTTTCCAGAGGTGTTTCTGTAATACGTGATCATTCCTTAATTATAAATTTCCCTGGAAGCGTAAACGCCGTTAATCAGTATTACGATTTTTTAAAACCTGTACTTATTCATGCAATAAAAACGCTTTTAGGTGAGAACACTGGACATTAAATTGATATTATTGTAATCTAAAGACCATCAACGCAGGGTGGAGCAGTTGGCAGCTCGCCAGGCTCATAACCTGGAGGCCGTAGGTCCGAGTCCTACCCCTGCTATTTTTTATAACTATGAGTAACATGACGTAGTCAATGGTGGCTATGCCGTTAATCTTGACTTTTGATAATGTCATATTCTAACGAAACAGGAACAATGCTTATTCCTCCTGAGGTGTGATGTTGTGCTAAAAGAATTCTTTGAACAAAATAATTTTCGTATGGTATCTGAATATAAAAAAGATG
>CACYEI010000050.1 GCA_902773355.1 uncultured Spirochaetales bacterium | reverse complement strand
GCTAAACCACTTTTATTCTGTCCTGCTTCTGCTGTTCTAGACAAGTTCTGATGCTGTATAAACCTCTCCTCATAGCCTTTTTTATCTACAGTCATATTTTTTTCATGAGCCAGTTCTTCTGTTAATTCTATAGGAAAACCATATGTATCATACAGCTTGAATGCTATATCTCCAGATATTTTATTAATACCTTTCTGATTCAAGAAATAACAAATTTTCTGGAATTGTTTTTCTCCCTTTTCTAAAGTTTTAGAAAATTTTTCTTCTTCCAGTGTCAATTCTTTATAGACCTTTTCTTCATTTTCCTTTAGTTCTGGATATGGAAGTTTATACATGTTAATTACTACTTCAGCAACTTTTACTAAAAACGGTATCTGAATACCAAGTTTTTTACCATGCCTTACTGCCCTTCTTATCAAACGTCTTAAAATATATCCTTGCCCAATATTAGAAGGAGTACAACCATTCTGATCCCCTAAAATAAAACATGAAGATCTGGCATGGTCAGCTATTATTCTCATGGAAATATCTGTCTGTTCATCTTTTCCATATTCATAACCACATAAAGTTTCTATTCTTTTTAACAGTGGAATCATTATTTCTGTTTCATAGACACTTTTTTTACCTTGCAGTATGGCAATAGTACGTTCAATCCCCATACCGGTATCTATACATTTTCTATTCATCTCTTCATAGATACCGCTTTTGGTTTTATTATAACTCATAAAAACATCATTCCAGACTTCAAAGTATTTTCCACATTTACAGCCTGGTTTACAGTCAGAACCACATTTAGGTCTTCCCGTATCTATAAACATTTCTGAATCAGGGCCACATGGACCTATTTCTCCTGCTGGTCCCCACCAATTATCTTCTCGTGGTAAAAAGAAAATATGATCTTTTGGGATACCTAAAGATTCCCAAATCTTAGCACTTTCATTATCCCTAGGTACTTCATTATCTCCAGAAAAAACCGTGACTGAAAGTTTTTCAGGTTTTATACCTAACTCTTTAGTAAGAAATTCATAACTCCACGGAATCATTTCCTTCTTAAAATAATCACCTAAAGACCAATTACCAAGCATTTCAAAACAAGTCAAATGATGTGGATCTCCTACACTATCTATATCTACCGTTCTGATACATTTCTGATAATCTGTTAAACGTTTTCCTGCAGGATGTTCCTGACCTAAAATATAAGGAACTAAAGGTTGCATACCAGCTGTTGTAAACAATACAGTAGGATCATTCTCAGGAATTAAAGATGCACCTGAAATCTGCTTGTGTCCTTTAGAAACAAAGAAATTTATAAATTTATCTCTCAACTCATTTGCTGTCATAATTGCTTGATTATAATCAGCACCATGTTTTTTTTCAATAAAGCAAAAATCAATAAAAAAAGATGCCTGACACATGGGAGAGAAAGTCAGGCATCAAAAAAAAATCACACAAAAGGAGGTATGAAAAAAACTGTCATTCACATCAGACTAATATGCATTTTTTGTGCCAAGTACCAAAAATTATATTTTTCAGCACTTAAAACATAAAAACACCTGTTTTTCCATACCTTTTACTGTGAAAAAATTTTACACTATAAGAAAAGTGTGCAAATTTTTTACAAATACATTAGGTTCTTTAGGCATAACACCTTCTGCTATTAAAGCCTGATCCAACAAAAGAGAAGAAGCCTTGTTTATAAAATCTTCATCTTCACTATCAGATATACGCTTTACAAACGGATCCTTTATATTTATTTCCAAAACAGGACTTAGCTCTCCCATAGTCTGTCCCATAGCTTTTAAAATCTGTTGCATTTGAACAGTAGGATCTTTTGAATCTGATATCACAACTGCAGAAACATCATTTAAAGAATCAGAAACAACAACATCTTTAACTTTATTTCCTAAAGCCTTCTTTATCTTTTCTATCACAGAAGCTCCTTCATCCTGAAGTTTTTTCTTTTCTTCTTCTGTAATAAAGTCATCTGAAGTTCCACTCTTATTTATTGCCTTTAACTCTAGATCATTAAACTTACCTATGGAACTTATAACAAAATCATCTATTTCATCATCCATTAGTAAGACTTCTATACCTTTATTAATATATGAAGCTAACATAGGAGAACTTTTCATGGCTTGAATATTTGTTCCAGTTAAGTAATAAATACTTTTCTGATCTGGTTTCATCCTTTCTTTATAAGATTTTAAAGATGTATAATCATCAGAATATGTTGTTTTATATCTTACCAAGTCTAAAAGTTCATCCCTATTTGCATAATCCTGATAAAGCCCTTCTTTTAATGGTCTGTTATACTGTTTAATAAATTTTGTATATAGTTCTGGATTCTGTTCGGAAATTTTTTTAAATTCACTCAACAATTTTTTTACAGAAGAAGACCTTATATTAGCCATAACCTTATTCTGTTGTAAAATCTCTCTAGAAACATTTAATGGTAAATCTTCGCTATCTATAATTCCTCTGACAAATCTTAAATATGAAGGAAGTAATTCTTTTTCATCATCAGTTATAAACACACGCTTAACATAAAGTTTTACTCCCGGTTTATAATCTGCACGGTAAAGATCATATGGCGCAGTGGCAGGAATATAAAATAATGTAGTATAATCCAAACTTCCTTCTGCCTTGGTATGAATATAAAACATAGGATCATCAGAATCATAAGATATATTTTTATAAAATTCATTATAATCTTTTTCTGTTAAATCTGCTTTATTTCTTCTCCATAAAGCATTAGCCATATTGATTTGTTCAGTCTTTATCTCACTACCAGTAACATTATATTTATCATCATAAGTATTCTGTTTATAAGTTAAATAAATAGGATATGCTATATGGTTTGAATACTGCTTTATAAGCTGTTCTATCTGCCACCTATTAGCATATTCAGTACCCTCTTCATTTAGATAAAGAATTATTGTAGTTCCGTTTTCTGTACGTGAGGCATCTTCCTCAATTGTATATTTGTCTTTACCATCACTTGACCATTTATATGAAGCATTTTCCCCAAAAGCTCTGGATATTACTTCCACTTTTTTTGCTACCATGAAGGCAGAATAAAATCCAACTCCAAACTGACCTATTAAATTACTATTGGTTTTTTGATCAGTAGTCATATTTTCCAAAAACTTTTTAGTACCACTATGAGCTATGGTTCCCAAATTTTCCATTAACTCATCATGGCTCATTCCTATTCCGTTATCAGATATGGTCAGTGTTCTGTCCCCTTCTTCTGTAAAAGAAATATCTATCCTAAGCTCATCCGGAATAGAGGCATTTTCAGTCAGATTTTTATACTTAAGCTTATCTAGTGCATCTGAAGCATTAGAAATAAGCTCCCTTAAAAAAATTTCCTTATGTGAATACAGTGAATGAATTATCATATTCAGTAAGTCAGATACTTCTGTCTTAAACTGTTTTTTTTCCATATATCCTCCAAGATTATTTTATTAGTTATACTATGTTTAATTTAAAAAAATGATAGTATTTTGGCAACATAACAGGTTATTATATTTACTGATATAAGTAATAACTTAAGGAGTAAAAATCATGGAAAGAACATTTGTAGCTATAAAACCAGATGGTGTACAGAGAGGACTTATAGGCAAAATTATTACAAGAATAGAAGAAAAAGGGCTTAAAATTACAGGGCTAAAAATGCTTTCAGTTTCAAAAGAACAGGCAGAAAAACATTATAAAGAACATGAAGGTAAATCATTTTACAATGATCTGATTAAATACATAACCAGTTCACCCATCATAGCCATGGTAGTAGAAGGAGAAAATGTTGTAAAAACTGTACGTCAGCTTATGGGGAAAACCAATCCATCAGATGCAGAAATAGGGACCATACGTGGAGACTATTCAGCAGAAATGAGTTTTAATACTATACACGGGTCAGATAGTATAGAAAGTGCAGAAAGAGAAATCAAAATTTACTTTACAGAAGAAGAAATCTGCTCTAATTGGAAGACTATGTATGAAATAATTAAAAGTAAGCTATAATATTATCAACATGAAAATTTTAATTATATGTCTCATCTATTGTGTAATTCTAACTTTAATAATGTTTATCCAAAGAAGGAATAAAATTTTTTTCTTATTCTTATACCCACCTGAAATAAAAAAAACTGCATACTCACTAAAGTTAGTTACTGATCTAAAGAGAATTGATTTATACGGAATTATCTACAATTTACTGATAGCTTTAATCTATATTTTTTCTACTTTCTTATACTTAAAAATAATTGCCAAAACAGATGATTTTATTATTTTTTTTATTCAGTCATATATTATTTGGACAGTATGCACTCTGTATAAATTGATTATAAGTTGCTTATGGTTCTGTAATGATGAAAGATTTATTATTAAGGGAACTGAGGATTTAAATATGATTTATAAAAGCAAATCTTATCATTTTCTTAAATTTATCAGATCTACTGCATTTGGAGTTATAATTTCACTTTTATGTGCATCTGTTTCTACTCTATAATTCCAAATATTATTATCATTCAATTACTTCATAGATTATTACAACTGTATAGCTACACCTATGCCAGCAACACCTGTAAAACCCAAATCCCATGTTATGTCGTGATCTGAATTCCTACTTACATCACCAGGAACTCTAGTAACCACATATTCATTATATGCTGAAAATATACTAGCCGAAGGTTTTAAACTAACTGTTAGTATAAAAGAATTACTTAAAAGAAACCTACCCTGAATATTGAATGTAAATCCATATGAAAAATAATTGTAACCTTTGGTTTGAATAGTACCGCCACTATAATTAAATCTTTTATTTGAAAATATATTAGATGTAAATATTCCTGTTCCTACAGCAATATCAATTCTATCAGTAAGTTTAAACACTTTATTAATTCCAACTCTTCCTGTAAGTCCAAATGTAAAATATTTCTTCTCTGGATTATCTAAAAATTTATTAACTTCATAATCAGAAACCACTGCTTTACTTGAAACAGGGAGCACAAAACCAAAATCTGTAAATAATTCAATATTATCACCCTTGGAAATAATTCTATTATAACCTAGATTTAGAGATAGTCCTGATAGTTCTCTTTTCTCTTTATATTTTACATTCTGAAAAACTTTGGAAACTTTAAACTTAATCAAAGAATATCCAAATTGTGCCTGAATTAAATTCATTTTATTTGTATTAACATGTGATATATCTATAGTAGATTCTGCAGCAAAAAGAGAAACAGATGTACATACCAGCAAGCTAAGCAGAATAATAAATTTTTTCATTTTGACCTTCTTTATACAAATAACTTTTATATAAATTGCATTACCTTTATATAAATTGAATTAATTATATATCACTATACACATGTTCTACAAATGGTGTTTTACATAAAACCGCTTCTTTTTTTCTTCCATTTACATCTATATAGACGGTATCACCGAATTTTAAATGAGTACTTCTATCTATCAAACCTAAACAGATAAATTCATTTAAAACTGGACTTACCCCTCCACTAGTTACATAGCCTATATCCTTACCTGAATAAAAAATTCTATTTGAATTTCTGGCAACACCATTTTTTACTTTAAAACCTCTAAGAGATCTAGGAATACCTGTTTTTGCCTGACTAACAAGTGCTTTTTTTCCAATAAAATCTACTTTTTTATCCAGCTTAACAAATATTCCAAGATTAGATTCAAGTGGAGAAATACTATCTGAGAGCTCATGCCCATACAACGGAAGTTTTGCTTCAAGCCTTAGTGTATCTCTACTTCCCAGACCACATTCTTTTATTCCATATTTTTTAAATTCTTTCCATAAAGAAATGGCTAAGTCTTTTTCTTTAATATAGAACTCAAATCCGTTCTCTCCCGTATATCCAGTCCTCCCTATAATATAACCATCCAGTTCCTTACAGGAAAAAAATTTATTTAAGTAAAAACTATTAAAATTTTTTTCTATAAATGAAAGAACAGATGGACCTTGAAGAGCTATTTGACAATAAAGTGAAGAAACGTTTTCTATAATTAAATCATTAAATTCAAATTTATCCTTGTAAGAATTCAAATGTTTAAGATCTTTTTCAACATTTGAAGCATTCATAACAACAAAGAACTTATAAACTTCATCTTTCCCCGCATTTAGTCTATATATAATTAGATCATCAACAGTATTTCCGTTTTCATAACACATTAACGTATATATTGCCCTACCTTCATTTAATGAAGTTATATCATTAGTAAGCATTAAATTTAGGAATTTTAAAGCTGATGAACCTGAAATAAAACATTCACCCATATGAGAAACATCAAACATTCCCATACTCTTTCTGACTGCCATATGTTCAGTTATGATTCCTGTTCCAAAATGTAATGGTAATTCCCAATCACCAAATTCAGTAAAAACTATATCTTTATTGTCACTATATGCATCAAATAAATCTGTTTTTTTCATATTTTTATCTTCTAATTT
>CACYEI010000049.1 GCA_902773355.1 uncultured Spirochaetales bacterium | reverse complement strand
CTTCCAGTTTCATTATTAGCAGTCATAACTGAAACCAAAGCTACATCTTCAGACATTAAATCTCTGAGATCTTTTATTTTTACAATACCATATTTATCTACAGGAACTAAATCTACGATAATATTGTTTTTTTTAAAGTATTCTACAGTTGCCTTAATGGAAGGATGTTCTATGGTACTGGTTATTATTCTCCTTTTTTTACCATCATCAATCATTTTTTTGGCTATCATAAAAACCGTATTATTTGATTCAGATGCCCCACTGGTAAAGACCACTTCTGATGCTTCACAATCAAGTAAATTTGCTATACTTATTCTAGCCTTATCTACTAATGCTGACGCAACTCTTCCAAAAGAATGCATGCTGGAAGCATTCCCATAAACTTCACGCTCCACATCTGATACGGCATCTATTACTTCCTGAGCCATAGGTGTAGTTGCATTGTTATCCATATATACTAGGTGATTAGACATTTACCCTCCATAAAATACAGAAGTCATATGTCAATATATCATAAATTTCAGTTAAAACAAACCACCTCCTCCACCTTCACCTATTGGTGAATAAGGAAGATTGCTAGTTGGATACAAACAAAATATTTCACCATCCGTATAGCACAAATTTTTTACAGTTTCTTCAGCCAAATATATTTTTCCTTTTCCATTCTTTTCGGTTGACCAGTTCCCATAAATTGAAGAAGGCAAGGTTACGTTTTCACCATATCTCACTTCCAAATCATCGTACTGGTTTATAAATAATTCCTTTATCATTCTTATTGTATATTTAATAGGTTCTGCATTTCCTGTTATAGTAACATCTTCTGCAGGCATAATAAATTTTGCATTTTTGCTATTTGGCTCTAATATTACACCAGATGTACTTGTCCAGTTTTTAAACTTATAGCCAAGTGCTGTAGATGCATATAAGGACAATTCTTCTCCTTCTTTAGCAGAAATCATATTTGAAACATTGTTTACTTTAGCTACAAGAATCATATCACCATAATCACCTGTTAAAATGGTAACGTTATACTTCTTTTCTGATAAATTATCATCAGATCCATCCTGCCCATTTGACAATTTAATATCTAAGTTCAAATCACTAGTAAGTCTTATAATATTGTTATATGTATAAACGGAGTCTCCAGCTGAATTTCTAAAATCCAATTCCAGCGTCCAAGTACCAGTAGTAAAAGAACCCAAATTTAATGATTTATCAGACTCTTGTGGAATTTCCTTCCAGTTTTTAGATAAACCTTCTAAGGCTCTTCCCTTATTTCCCTCCACAGGATAAGCCTTATAATACACTGAAGAATATGAATTTGAATCAGTTAATAAACCCCCATTAACATTTAAATCTGTTACATTAACTACAACATTAAATGTATCTGTTGTCTCCAGGGGGCATGAAACACAAAATAAAATAATTAAAATAAGTATAAAGGTATATTTTCTCACAAACAACTCCTTAAGGTTAAACCTTATGTTGAAAAATTAAGAAATGGCTAAAAGTAACAATAAAAATACACCCACTACAATTAATGCTGTCTTTTTCATAATAACACTCCTTTATCAGCTAGTCTTTTAAGAACCAGCTGATAATAAAAATTAATACCTGAATGTTAATTAATAACATCAACTATGTTAATTATAGTGTTAAAATTATGTTAATACAAGAGTTAAATAAATATTATTTTAAGATTTTTTTATTATTAAAACAATGAAAGCTCTTCCAATAATACTACAGCCTGTACTGCTACAGCATCAGATGTTCCTAATTCCCCCAGCATGAATTCTGCAGTTTTTGCCTTAACATTCACCTGAGAAACATCCAAATCCAAAGCACCTGCTACATTACTTCTCATTTTATCCTTAAATGAAGATAAGTTTGGTTTTTGTAAAATAATTGTAGAATCCACGTTTATAATTGAAAAATCATTTTCCCTTATAAGATCATTAACTATTCTTAGCATGGTTAATGAAGAAAAATTCTTATATTCTTCTGAAGTATCAGGAAACTGTGTTCCTATATCTTCTAACCCTGAAGCTCCTAAGATGGCATCTATTATGGCATGAGATAATGCATCTCCGTCTGAATGTGCTAAGGCACCCTTAGAAAAAGGTATCAGGACACCACCTAGAATTAATTTGTTCCCTTCTATTAATTTATGAATATCAAAACCTGTACCAACTCTAAACATATATTTTCCTTAAGTCTTCTGTATAAGTTATTTTTATATTTGACTTTTCCCCTTCTACTAAACTGAAATTCTTGCCGTACATTCTATAAACTGAACTATCATCTGTAAAACTCATATTTTTTTCTTCATATGCCTTCAAATGTGCATGATAAATATCAGGAAATTTAAAACACTGCGGAGTCTGAATAGTATAATAATAATTTCTGTCAACAAAATCTTTAACTGCCATATTTTCATCAAGTTTAACCAAAGTATCTGTTACTTTTATGGCAGGAACTGCAGCTCCTTGTGACTGAGCTTCTGTTAAAACTTTTCTGACAAGTGCTTCAGTAACAAAAGGTCTACAACCATCATGTATGGAAACTAGAGAAATGCAATCTTTCAAATTATTAAAAAGAAAACTTAAAGCCTTAAAGACAGAACCCTGCCTACTTATATCCCCTTCAATAAAAAAGAAAGGTATATTTGAAGTGTCTTTTAAAAATCTTACAGCATCTTCTGTCTGCTTTTTATAATCTTTTGCATACGTTATTAATATAGCTTTAACATTCTCAATGGAAAGAAAAGACTTTACTGAAGATGATAACACAGTTTCTCCATCTTCAAGTTTAACAAACTCCTTTTTACCTGTAAAATTTTCTGAGTTATTAAATCTTCTTGAATATCCAGCAGCCGTTATAATGACAGCATTAGGTAAAATCATCCGTTTACTGATTAGTTTTCTAAACTTATAAATATTTCTTTTTCAATATCTTCAGGTTTTTTATGAAGTGAAAAAGCACACTCATCTACTAAAAGCCTAAATGCACTGTCATAAAGTTTTCTTTCTTGAACAGGAAGCTCTTTAATCTTACTTCTATGATATAATCCCTGAACAACTTTAGAAACAGATTCCAGTGAGCCCTCTCTAACCAGCTCCACATTCATCTGGTATCTGGCTTTCCAGTCAACATTTAACGGCTCATAATTTGATGATATACTTTCCAAAACTTTTTTGGCTTTAGATGGAGTACACAGCCCTCTAATCCCCGCTTCTTCCGCCTTACCTACTGGTATAATAACAGTCATATCTGAAATATCAATATAGATTATATAAACAGTAGTTTTTTTACCTCTTATTTCTCTCTCTGTTATATCTTTAATAATTCCAACACCTTGTAATGGGTAAACCACGTGTTCCCCAACTTTAAATTCACGTCTTACAGCCATACTTTTATTTTAACACATTTTTCTCTTATATAAAATAACTCAAAATGTTAATTTGCAGGTTTTATATTACAAAAAGCATGATTACATGAATGACCACCAACAACGGCAGATGGGTTATACCACCCCATTCCTCCTGTTTGTGCATCACTACCCCAACCCATATTTACATGATAATATAAGCTCTGTTGCTCTGTTACAGTGACAGGTTCATAAGTTACAGATTCTACCCCTATGGTATAACGTCTAAAAACACAATCTCTAAGCATTAATTTACTTCCATCAATAATAAATACATGACTTTTACTAGTACATATTACTGGCATTTCATTTTCTATGGATGACGTGATACTTAAAATCCCAGCCAAACTATTTTTTGGATTATCTACTTCTTCATAACTGAAATTAAAAAAATCCAAACATCTTGATATATCTTCCAAAAAAATACCTGAACCAGATACGCTATATGAAGTGTTACACTGTTCAGCAACATCTAAAAGTAATGCGGCTGTCTGAAAATGATTAGTACCATTATTAATTGAATCCCAATCATAATAACCATTCCAATCATTATATTCTGGCCAAACACTTTTTAATAACGACAAATTTGCTTTTTTTCCAGAAATATCCACAAATGCCTCAGGATATTTCCAATAGTTCATTATTAAACCTATGGCTAATGGTCCACAGCCAACCAAATACCCATTTGTATTATAGACTTTCTCTATAGCATCATTGTAAAACGAGCTCTGTACCCAGTCTTCTGTTTTTATAAATGTATCACTACCATACTGTACCCAATTTCCATATTCTCTATAAACCGAACTATCAAGCGTTATATCCTTAGACGTGGAAGTGTATTTGTTTTTCTGGTTACTAATTTCTTCATAAGAAATTTTATCCCATTCTGACAACACTTTTTCTGAATATTCCGTAAAGCCAAGAATCAACTCTTTTATTCCGTCATTATCTTTTAATTCTTCCCATATGGAATCATCACTAATGAATAATACATCTCCTATTCTTCTATCATTTGGTATAATAATAAAGAATTTCTTTTCAGAATCCGTATAGAAAACATTGTAAATACAAAACCTAATGTTTTGATTTATTTGAATATTTTCAACATTATCAAAAGTAAAACCATCTACATTTTTTAAACCATTAAATGATTTAATAAACGCCCTTATATCATTCTCCAAATCTTCTTCTGTACGCAAATAATCATTAAAAACTGAAAAATCCAACAAAGAATCATATAAAGCCAAATCTGAACCATAGTTATAACTTATTTTTGAAGTAATGCTTAAATCTGTAGATGTATTTTTAATGTAAACAGGATTTTCATAACATGATACAAGAAAAAATAAGACTAATAATAAACTATAAAAAAAACTTTTTTTCTTCATTTATACCCCAAATAGATTACTCCCAAATAAGCTAGTCCAAAAAAACTGGAACAGTGTTCTTACATCCATAAAATATATTTCCCCTTTTATTTATATGTTGATACTGTGTCTTAGTTCCTTTATAAGTTATATTTTCTAATTCTATACAGTTAGAGAAAGCACTTTCTCCTATATATTCTAATGAATTAGGTAATTCTATAGATTCCAAACTTGTACAGTAGGCAAAAGCTCCATCAGAAATTATTTTAAGTGTTGAACCTAATGATATTAATTTTAAATTATCACAGCTTGCAAACGCTACCTCACTTACTTCTGTAATTCCATCACTTATTATCAGCTCTTCAAGGTCATTATTATTTGTAAAAACCATATCTCCTATTTTCAATATTTGTATAGAACCAACATATGAAGGAATTATAAGTTTTTTGGGAACAGTTCCCAGATACCCAGTAATAGTTCCATCAGATGTAATAACAAAGGGTGTATCATATTCCTTCCATATAGCATATAAAACCAAATCTTCTGTTATTCTGATGTTTTCACCATCAGAATAAGCTGGTACTGTATCCGCACCATCTAATCCCCATCCATTAAACCCCATCATAAACGGTTCCTTTATCCCCATTTCTGCAAAATCAGTTAATCTAATAGATGTATCATAACTTACGCACTGAATAAAATCTTTTCCTGTCCCGCCATTAGCTTTAAACGTAATAGTAGGCTTATACCAAACTGCATATAAAATTAAATCTTCAGTTATTTTTATTTGCTGTTTATCTTCATAAAGTATATTTTCGGCATTTTCATCTGTATTCCAGCCTAGAAATTTATATCCATCATAGGTAAATATATTGCTATCCAAAGTAAACAATTCATTAAATGGAAAGATTTGAATAACAGATTTGTCTGTATCATTGTTAGAATAATAAACTATTCTAACATTTTCTATTTTTTCCCAAACAGCATATAAAACCAAATCATCTTCTATATATATTTCTTCAGCATCCGAGTACTGAACAGATTCTGCTTCCCTATCTGTATTCCAGCCCAGAAATTTATATCCAAAATATTCAAATGAATTTACACGTAATTTGTTAAATGATGCACAAGTTACATTCTGTTCATCTGTAACAGATAATTCATTATTAGAATTAAATATTACTTTCTTTAAACCAGTATATTCCCATTTTGCATATAAAGTTATGTCATCTGATAATGTTAT
>CACYEI010000048.1 GCA_902773355.1 uncultured Spirochaetales bacterium | reverse complement strand
TCTTGTAAACCTTTTGTGTATTTTTTAAATAGGGCATGTGATTTAGATTGTGAATACGGTTTTTTCATACTGCATGGTAAAACAATGACTGTATCACTATAAGGTTCTAACAAAGTCATTCTTTCCCGCCATCTGACAACTTCAGGCCTATTTAAAGATAGTTCAGATATGCAAGGTATTTTACTATTTTTCATATTATCTTTCCAAAAAAAATTAGTAGGTGTGGGAAAAAGTTAGAATAATTTTCCTAGTTTAAGAAGAGCTTTAGGTGAAACTTTAATTAATATCTTAATTAATTGACTAGGACTTATTTCATCTATGTCCACTTTGATAAATTCATGAGCTATTTTGTTTAATTCATCATCATCTAATGATAATAAATACTCTTTAGCTTTTTTGTATTTATCATAGTTTTCTCCAATATTTTCATCAGTTAACTTAACATATTCTTTTAAATTATTTTTACTGTAATCCTTATCAGTGATTGCTTGGGCAGCCACAATTCCTGCATAAGCTCCAGATTCTAATGCAGAATTAATTCCTCCACCCGTTAAAGGATTTACAAAACCAGCTGCATCTCCAACAACCAAAATGTTATCTCCTACACGTTCTTTAATTAAGCCACCTACAGGATCTCCACCAACATTTATTTCTACTGCTTGTGCATGTTGTGTTTCCGGACAATTTTTAATGAATTCATCCAGATGTTCTATTGCGGTTTTATCGGTATGTGTTTTTAGTACTCCAATACCAACATTAGCAATATCTTCTCCTTTAGGGAAAATCCAGGTATAACCTCCAGGAGCTACGCTTCCAAAGTATAATTGGATAACATTATTATTTTCCATTTCTAGTCCGGCCATTTCATATTGAACACAGGATTCCATGTTATTAAATTTAGTGTTACAATCTAAACCGGCCCATCTACCAATACGAGAACCAGGACCATCTGCAGCTATAACAATGTGGGCACGAATTTTTATTTCCTCTCCCATTTTATTTGCAGTAACAATTATTCCATCATCTACTCTTTCAAGTGATGTTGCACGTGTTTTAATCATTATTTTAGCACCTGCACGTGCTGCATCCATTGCCATGTGTTTATCAAATACTTTTCTTTCAAGAACATATCCTGATTCAGGTAAATCTATGGTGTCTTCACTTAACCAAACACTTGTTTGATCTGGAGATACTAATCTAACACCATTTGATTTTCGTGCAATCCATCTAGGATCAGGCTGAATTCCTAAATCTATTAATCCTTGTTTAGATACTCCTTCAGCACATCTTTTTGGAGAACCTATCTCGGATTTAAGATCTATTAAAATTACATCTGCACCATGTAAAGCAGCTTCCCTTGCAGCAAGAGAACCGGCAGGACCGGCACCTACAACTAAAATATCTGTTTTATATTCCATTATTTCACCTTATTCTAATGATAAAGCTGCAACTGGGCATGCTTTTACACATAATCCACATTTAGTACATTTTTCATCATCAATTACTATTTTTAATTCTTGAACATCGATTGCATCAGCAACACAAACACCAGCACAAGCTCCACAGTACATACAATACTCTTGAATAATCATAATAAAACTCCTTGTTTATTCTTCTTCTTTTTCTTCTTTAGCTCTTCTAATATCAATAGCTTCATCTCTTGTAATGAAGATATATCCGCAATTAGAACATTTTAGTTCACCATTTTGTCCATAAGCTAAAAATTCTCTTTCAAAATCTCTATGTTGTGTTTTATCTTTAGAACCACATTCTGGACAAGGTTTTAATAAATCTTCTATTTTCATTTTTATCCCTTTGATGTATTATTAAGTAAATCAAGAAGCTTAAACTGCGCTGCTTGCAAGTGTTTACAATAAAAACTTCCTGGTTCTCTTTGATTTCTATAAGTATAATCTGCACAATCACAGTTCCAGTATCCATATATCATGGATACAAGATAGAAATCATCTTTATTTTTAACTTTGAATATCATATGATTGGGTTCATAATGTTCTACAAGAACAGCATCATTTTTGTACAAATTATAACCCTCAGTTATTCTATCTGCCATTATATCAATTAACAAATTAATTAGAATTATATATTTGATTATATAACAATATTATATAATATGATGTTCACTTAATAAGTTTTTTATGTTTTTTAAAAGATATGGGTAAAATTTTATTATATCTTAAAACTAATGAGTTATTTTTATATTCAGTGATAATTTGTATAGGGAATATTTTTACATTATTTTTATAAGCTTCTATCAGTGAATTACTAAATGCGATATCGGTATCAAAATTTGGAGAGAAACATTCTGCCGTATTTTGTAAAATCAAAATAATTATTGCACTGTCTAATGATTTTTTTTTAATGCTTATAAGTTCATCAACATGTTTTTTACCTCTTTTAGTTGGAGCATCTGGAAATTTTGCTATTCCATCTTCTACTAGGGTACATCCTTTTACTTCTAAATATAACTCACGATTCATTTCATCTTTTAGTAAAAAATCTAATCTACTATTTCCATAAGTATACTCTGGTTTATAGATGTGGAAATCTTTAATTTCCTTAATTTTTTTTTCTTTAATAATACCCGAAACAATTTTGTTATGGTAACTACTATTTAGTAAAACCCATTCCTCCAGATATTTTATGGCAATAACATCATATTTTG